>WBUR01000054.1 GCA_008933615.1 bacterium
TCACAGCGGCTTCCACCAGATCATCAACTTTGCATATGCTGTCTAAGAGACTGTAATCGGTATGATTATGAAGGTGTACAAAATCGGACATGAGTGTTCTATGCGCTTAAATGATGAATCAAATTATGATCTTTTTGTTCTTTATCAATTAAAATATTAGTTCCTTTCCAGAAGAACCATCGTCTCAATGTTTTCCGTTGCAGGAAACATGTCCATGGGAACGACGCGCTTGACATGATACCCGTTTTGTGTCCATCGTTTCAATTCTTGCGGGATCAAATCAACTTCACAAAACAGGTGAAGCGCTTTTTGTATTTTTCTTTCGGCCAGAAACTCAATTACGCCGGCGTTTGTCCCGTTCCTCGGCGGATCAAGGATGACCATTTCCTTTTTTGATACAATGGGAAATATTTTCTTTAGAGATGCCGCGGTCACATTTTCAGTGAAAAAACGGATATTGCTTATTTTGTTTCTTTTTGAGTTTTGTATGGCAGAACGAATCGCGGAATTTGATATTTCCATTCCGACAACTGTTTTCACTTCTGCGGCCGCACAAAGCCCGAAAAGTCCATAGCCGCAATAAAGATCATACAGCAGATCCTCTTTTGTAAACTGCATTAACTCCAACACTTTTGCCGCCATCGGCTCAATGATCGAACCATTTGTCTGAGAAAAGGCCAGGGGCGAATACATGAACGGCTTTTCACCGACCTTATGAAATATCTCATCTTTTCCAAAAAGTTTCTTGAAATTTGCCTGCGCTTTGTCAGACAAATAATATTTAGATTGCTCCTCTATTGTGTAGAACAGTCCCGCTATAACTTTGAATTCTTTAGACATATTTTTAGATAACCGATTCAATCCGGAATTAGCCGGCTGCGGCAAATCTGACAAATTAAATATGATCCAAGATTCATCATAACTCCCTTTTATAATCACATGACTCAGTACATCCGCCAAAGCCCGTCCATCACGGGACACTATGAATTGCTGAACGTAGTTATAAATGGATGCATGCGATGCCGGTTCAATGGGGCAAGCCTTCACGTCAACGGGTTTTATCCATCCCGATTCCGAGATGTCAGTTAGCCCAAGTAAGACCTGACCCCCGCTGCCGCGGAATACGCGCCTTTTGCTGACCGTTCTGTACGCGCGGCCCAAAGGAGAAAAAACAATTTTTTCGGGCGATCCGGGCAAATTGTTCTTTTTCCAGAATTCCAGAAAAGATTTTTCCTTCACTGATATTTCATCCTTATACTGAAGATCTATCGCAGGACACACCGTGCACCGCTCATGATGATAGGTTTTGCAAAAATCTTTTTTTTGAACAACCCGCTGAAAGGCAGAAGATCGGATGGCGCGGCGAAATATAGTTGCAAAAGAGGTCATAGTTCAATTAAATGTGGGAGTAGTGTGGATGTCTTATTGAAATTCCAAATTACCATTCTCCAAAATTCAAACAAATCACAAATTCCAATCACCAAACAAGGCTAAATGATCTGAATTTGATAATTGCACTTTATTTGGAATTTGTTATTTGAGTTTTGATATTTATTGTATTGCACACAAGAAACAAAAATTCGTCCTCTATTACCTATTCCCATTCGATCGTTGCCGGAGGCTTTGAACTGATATCATAGGTTACACGGTTAATGCCGCGCACTTCATTAATGATGCGATTGGAAATCTTAGCGAGAAGTTCATACGGCACATGCGCCCAGTCCGCTGTCATGCCGTCCTGGCTTGTTACGGCCCGCAGAGCAACGGCATTCTGATAGGTGCGTTCATCGCCCATCACGCCGACGGACTTTACAGGTAACAGAACCGTGAATGCCTGCCAGATATTTTTATATTCTCCGGATAATTTCAGTTCCTCAATAAACACCGCATCGGCCTCCCGCAAAAGATCGCATCGTTCTTTTGTCACTTCACCTAATATTCTAACGGCCAGTCCGGGTCCAGGAAACGGGTGACGCATAAGCAGGTCGTCCGATAATTTCAATTCGCGCCCAACGGAACGCACCTCATCTTTGAATAATTCACGCAAAGGCTCGATAAGTTGCAGCCGCATTTTTTCAGGAAGTCCGCCGACATTGTGATGTGTTTTAATAGTAGCGGAAGGGCCTTTGACCGACACGCTTTCAATGACATCGGGATACAACGTCCCTTGCGCAAGAAAATCAATATGACCGGCCGTTTTTCTCAGTTTTTCTACTTCTGTCTCAAATACGTCGATAAAAGTTGCGCCGATAATTTTTCTTTTTTTCTCAGGGTCATCAATACCTTGCAAACGGGAAAGGAACAATTCCGATGCATCCGCTACGATCAAATGATTCTTGAAAAATTTCTTAAATGTTGATTCAACCTGCTCGCGCTCGTTCTTTCTAAGAAGCCCGTTGTCGACAAAAATCGCCGTAAATTGCTCCGGAATGGCCTCGTGCAGAATCATCGCCGCGACCGACGAATCCACACCTCCGGACAACGCGCAGATCACATATCCGTCGCCAACCTTCTCCCGAATATTTTTGATCGAGTCTTTGACGAAAGACGAGGAAGTCCATGTACCGGTACAACCGCAGATGGTCATGATAAAATTTTTGAGCAGGTTTTTCCCGAGCGGAGTATGCGCAACTTCCGGGTGAAATTGTACGCCCCAGAATTTCTTCTCCAGTCTACGCATAGCCGTGATCGGCGCATTATCAGTTCCCGCAAGGGTTTCAAAACCGGCGGGAATTTTTTCAAGCCGGTCCCCGTGACTCTGCCACACCGTAGTTGAAAGCGGAAAGCCGTTAAAAAGATCATCGTGATTTGAAATGCGAATCTCCGCGCGTCCGTATTCTCGATACGCCGCCTTATCGACCGCTCCCCCTAAATAATGCGCCATGACCTGCATGCCGTAACAAATTCCCAAGACAGGCCGGCCAAGTTCGAATATAGCGCGATCCGGCAAAGGAGCTTTCTCGTCATACACGCTGGAAGGACCGCCGGAAAGAATGATTCCGAAAGGTTTTAATGATCTGATCTTTTCGACGGACGTGTTGAACGGATGTATTTCACAATAGACATTCAGTTCCCGGATCCTCCGCGCAATAAGCTGGGTGAATTGTGAACCAAAATCGAGAATGATGATCGTTTCAGAGTGCTGCACGGTTTAAAACCTCAATGGATAGAATACAGAATTTGCTATTTTATTTTTTGATATAGCGTCCATGCTTTTTCAAAATCTTTTAACAAAAAACTTTTTTTCGCCTCTCCCAACAACGGATTTTTGTTTCTTAAATCTTCGATTGACGCCCAGCAAAACTCAGAATGCTCGCTCGACAATTTCACTTCCTCTGAATCCGTTTCGGCTAAGTAATCAATGGAAACGAGTATTCGGCCGTCATACTCGCCGTGCCAGATATCTGCTGGGGAAAAAATTCTAATGTTTAATCCCGTTTCCTCTTTGACTTCCCGAAGAATGCCCTTGTTGGGATCTTCATCGGGTTTTAACCGCCCTCCCGGCGGGCCCCACACTCTGGGCTCATTATTCCTTTTGAGCAGGAGAAATTTATTATCGTGGAATACATAAGCAATAACGGCTAAACGGTGGGTATAAGACATACGGGTAAATTGCAAATGATTAAGAACTATCGTTTCTTCTTTTTCAGGGCAAGATATTTTTTTCTACCTAGCCGAATAGCCGCGTCCGCAAATGCCGTGGGTTCCCATCCGAAACTTTTAACTTCTTTTCCTTCAAGATGTTTATAGGTAGAGAAAAAATGCTCGATTTCAACCAGCAAATGGTGCGGCAGCTGTTCTACGCGGGAAACATCTTTGTAATGCTCATCTCCGATCGCCACGGAAATGATTTTATCGTCCGGCCCCTTATCGTCCCGCATGCGCAAAACGCCTAATGGCCGAACTTCCACGAGAATACCAATCGCTAACGGCTGGCTGTTTAACACCAGAATATCAACCGGGTCCCCGTCGTCGTAATGCGTGCCGGGAATAAATCCGTAGGCCGTCGGGTAGTGAACAGCCGAATACAGAACCCTGTCCAGCTTAAAAATCTCCAGATCAGCATCGTATTCATATTTGTTTCGGCTTCCTTCCGGGATTTCTATGATCGCATTGACGACTTTTGGAAAGCGCGCCCCAATTGGAAAGTCTTTCAGATTCATTTCGTTCCTTAAATTTGTGGCGGCAATATGTCAAAAAAAGGTATAAGATACAAAGAAAAGATTACCTAAGATAATTTTTTCAGAGACCGATTGGCCGCAACCAGAATGGGATCCCACACAGGGGAAAACGGCGGTGAATATAAAAGATCCAGGCGTGAAATGTCGCTGACGGTCATTTGATTTTGAATGGCCACAGATAAAATATTAGCCCGCGACGCAGCGCCTTCTTCTGCGATCAGATCGGCACCGATCAGCCGTTTAGTGAGTTTATCTATAATGAACTTGATGAATATGGGCTTGGTGCCGGGATACGATTTGGATCGCGAATAAGCCACTACCGATTCAGCCACAACTCGAAATCCAAGTAATTCAGCTTCAGCTGACCGCAAACCAACGCCGGCAGCTTCCAGATCAAATATTTTTACGGCCGCAGTCCGTACTACGCCATAAAACTCTGACATTTCACCCGCTATGTTCTCACCGGCTATCCGTCCCATCTTATTCGCTATATTGCCAAGCGGAAGATAGATTGGTTTATTGGATATTATGTTCCTGATTTCTGTACAAGCCCCCGCCGCATAAATATTATCCACGTTCGTCCTCATATGCGAATCAACCACAATTCCACCTGAAACGCCGCATCGTACACGGGCATTTTTGGCGATAGTCGTGTTAGGTTCAAATCCCAACGCTAATAAAATCAGATCTGCTTCGAACGCCGCGTTGGTTGTCACAACTTTTGTTGCGAGTCCGTTTTCAATTTGAATATCCGTCACCGACGCATTCCCGATGAAATTAATCCGGTGCCTTTTTAATTCGTCCAGAATGATTTTCTGCGACTCTTTTTCCATCGTGTTCATCGGCAAAGGCGATTTGTGTAATACGGTAATATCCGGGCAGTGTGGTGATAAAGCCTCGGCCATTTCCATGCCGATAAAACCTCCGCCCAGAATCAACGCCTTCTGCGGGCGATGCAAAGCGATATGTTCTTTTAATGCAATGCTGTCCCGAAGATGTTTGACTGAAAATACATTTTTCGCCTTTATCCAGGCCGGATTTGGTATGCGCGCGCGCGCGCCGGTTGCAATCAAAAGTTGATCATAGGGATATTCGGACGATTTGTTTTTATTGATATCCGTAACGATGATTTTTTTTCGGTGAGGCAGGATTTCCCCAACCCGGTGTAAAGTTTTAACAGTGCACCCTTTTTCCTTTTGGAACTCTTCGGGAGTAAATGTAATGATACTCTGATAATCCGGAATCACGCCTCCGACATAGTACGGCATAGAGCACGTCCCGTATGAAATGAATTCGCCCTGTTCAAATAGCGTGATATTCAGATCCGGATTGATTCGCTTTGCTTTGGCCGCCGCCGCCGGGCCCGCCGCAACGCCTCCGATGATCACTATGTTTTTGGATGTTTTTTTCATAGAACAAGTAATACTAACAATTACCGGGTTATTCGTTTAGAGTCCCTGCCTTACGTTTTTTGAGGCTTCTTCTTCGCTGCGGGAAACAGGATATTGTTCAGAATCAGCCGGTATCCCGGTGAATTTTTATGCAGAGTCAAGTCGGTCGGCGGATCGCCGACGGCATGCGCATAATCTTCCGGATCATGGCCACCATAGAATGTGAACATACCTTTTCCGAAATTACCGTGTATGTATTTTGCAGATAAGATCGACGCATCTTCGCCCATGATGACTATGTTATCTTTGATCAACGACCTTTTATAACCGGTCGTTTGTCCCATGAAACCCTTTACCGTTGAAACATGGTTTTGCGTTAACATAGCCGGAACGGGATCGTACTTTGCTGAAAAATCGAAAAGCGTGAAATAATCTTCTTCGGGCGTTTTTAAACGCCCTGTTAAATTGGATGGATGATCGATGTCGGAAAATTCATATACGTACGGATTCATCTCAACTCTGAATCCGGTAAAAGCGAGCGATTGGGCATACTGGAGTTTGGAATTGGATTGCGGATCGGCCGGATCGCCGTCATACATGGACTCGCAGATATCTGTGTTTTGGGCCGCCAATGCGATATCAAAACTGTCGGTTGCGCCGCACATGGCAAACAAAAAACCGCCTTTGGCAATATAGTCTTTCATCATTCTGACTACGGCTAATTTTTCTTTCGACACCGTAGCGAATCCCATCTGACGGGCAAATGCTTCATAGTCATTTTGCTGTTGTATGTACCAGGGCGCTTGCGAATAAATTGAAAAAAATTTCCCGTATTGCCCGGTGAAGTCTTCGTGATGCAGATGCAACCAGTCATAATCGGCCAGCCTGCCCTGCAGCACTTCCAGATCGAATATTTTATCGTACGGAATTTCCGCATATTCTAACGCCATGGTGACGGCATCGTCCCAGGGTTTCTTATCCGGCGGCGTATAAACAGCAATCCTGGGCGCCTTCTCAAGCAAAATGGCCTCCATATTTTCTTCTGCAATCGTCTGGTACACTTTCACGACGTCCGAAGCGCTGAGCAACAACGCGGTTACGCCGCGAACCAGACAGTCGTTCTCGATGTCTGCGGAATAATTCGTCATGAAAGATCCGCCCCGATAGTTAAGAAGCCATTCGACGTTTACTTCTTTTTCCAAAGCTTTAAATGCAATACCATACGCCTTAAGATGGTCGTTCTGTTTAAGGTCCATGGGAATCAGCATTTTCTGAGCGGAGACGGGAAGAGAAAAACTTAGCGCCGCGATCAACAGGCAAAGCTGCACAAGATTACGACTAAGGAATTGAGATGTGTCATTGAGCCATTTATTCATTACTCAGTATTCATTTCGAGTTATATGTTGTTTTTCTTTTACGATGAAAACCGCATCCAGAATCGTTACAAAAAAATAAATAATAGCACGAATCAATTATTCCGAGGCGAAAATTTTATGAATCTCTTCGGACGTTTTTGCATTCAAAAGCTTTTCTTTATTCTTGTCTGTTCGCAGAAATTTCGCGATCTGCGCCAATGCTTTTACGTGGGGCCCGGAGACGGAGGGCGGGGAAACGAGCATAAAAAATAATTTTACCGGCTGGCCGTCGGCGGCGTCAAAATGAATCCCTTCCCGTTTGATTCCGAATGCGGCAACCAGACGATTCACGCCGGACGTCTTTCCGTGCGGCACGGCAACGCCTGCGCCCAATCCCGTGCTTAGTTTGGATTCACGTTCAATGACTGCCTCCCGAACGGCTGCCCTGTCTAGAAGAAATCCCGCCCGGTCAAGTATGGTAATTAATTCATCGATGATTTCTTGTTTGGTCAAGCCCTTCAGATCAAGATAAATAGTGGAAGGCAAAAGTATCTCAGATAGCTTTGATTTTGGTCCCGGCTTCAAAAGTATATCCTCCGTAGTAGTAGTTAAACGCGGTAAAATAGTTAATGCGGCGTTCTATTTCAATTGTTATTTACCTCCTGAAAATAAAAAAGTTTCATGTAAAGTCCTTTGGAGGTACAATCACCACTTCTTCCCGTTCAATTATAACCTGGCCGGGCCTGGAACCTTTACGCTTGCGAACGTATTTTTTTAAAGTATATGCAACGGGCACAAGCGATGACGATTTGGCTTTGCTAAAAAAAGCCGCAATGGAAGCCGTCGTTTCAATTGCTTGTTTGCCCGGATTATCCTTACGTCCATCCCGCTTTAACACAACGTGTGAACCGGGTACGCCTCGCGCATGAAACCAGTAATCGTCGCTTTTGGCAAATTTGAACGTCAGTTGGTCGTTCTTAGTATCGTTTTGGCCAACAAATACCCGCCAGTTCCCCGGCACAACAAACTCCCGAAAAGTCGGTGCTTCTTTTTCTATTTTTGTCCGAGTTTCTGCAGATATTTTTTTGACCCAGCCGGCATGAACAAACTCATCATATTTTTTGTCAATTTTCTTCCAATCCCGCGTTTCGCCGTTCTCAAATTCCTTTTTCAGACGTGTAAGGTTTTCTGTTTCATCCGCAAGTACCCGGATGCGATCGCCGACTTTTTTGACAGAACTTTTCATCTTCTTGGATAGTGAAAAGTAATACTCAACGTTTTTTTGCGGCGTCAACTCCGGATTTAGCTCAATAGTTATCGGAGCCTGGTCTTCAACGTAGATATTTTGAACCGTTATATCGCGCATACCGCGCCGAATTTCAGGAACATGCAGATTGAGCAACTGCGCTTTCCGTTCAAGCAGTTCAAATCCCTCGGCTTCCCGCCGCTCCTCTGCTAATGACGCGGCGAGCGATTGATTCTTCTTAATGCGAATTTTAATTGCACGCAAAAGTTCCTGCAGTTTTTTTTCCTTTTGGCGGAATGATGTTTTCTTTGCAATATAAATTTGTACAGCATCGTTGACCGAATCAAATATTTCTTCTCTGATTTCAGGATGCTTTTCACAATAATACGCAAGATGAATCAATGAAAATAATTTCGGTTCATCATAAATCCAGTAAATACGGGGTTTCTCAGTTTTCAAACGCTGGACAACATTTTGAAGCACGTCATAGGGTTTTTTCTGCCCGCTTACGTCATGCAGACATTCCATGGCAAGAAATTTATTAAAATGCCCGAGTCCTTCTGAGAGTTTTGCACTGAATTCAACTGAAGTTCTGATATGCGAGGAAAAATCGGAGAAATCATCAATATTTATTCGGTGAATATCCTTTACGGGCCTTTCTTCTAGAGCCTGTCCGGTATATGACTTCGAATCTTTGAAAGAGTTTTTAACAACGCGCGTTTTATCTAAATGAAACACATTCACCGCTCCAAATAATTCTATCATCAGTTCGGACTCGTCCATCAGCGTGATATGAATAATGCGGTCGCGCGTATCTAACAGGATCTGTTTGATCTTTTGTTTCGTTATTTCACCGAATAGATCGACGGAATTTTTTGATTTGCGATGATAATTCTTCCTAAGAACAATATGTGCGATTCCCGTTTCAGCGGAAACTTCCATCGCGCATTGCTGACGAGATATTGTCACAAGTCCGATCGTCAAGACGTCTTTCGACTGTGTAAATATTTCAACAATTTTTGCGCCCGCAATGTCCGGCGTTACTTCTTCGACCCAGCGGTGCAATGTGTGGTAATTGAGTATCATACGTATGGCCGAAAAGGCTGTTTTTACTTTGAAATTCCTGTTGCGTTTGAGGTATGGTTTAGTAAATTTTCGAGTCAAATTAGTTATTAATGATCAACAAGACAATATCTTTATGTTAAAAAAAGGCCTGACCCGGCATACGTTATGGATTCTTTTCACGCTTGGAATCGTTATGGAATTGGCCGTATTCGGCATTTCACAGATCACGGACATTAAAGCGCAATCCGAACATCTTTTTTTTTATTTCACATGCGCCTTTTTAATCTATCTGATCACGGTCATTTATCTTCATTTTTTCTGGTCTAAAACGTTTTTCTCGCCTGAACTCATATTCCTTTTCGCCGTCGTCTTCCGGGTAACTTTTTTGTTTTCGGAGCCGGTTCTCTCCGATGATATTTACCGGTACGTATGGGACGGAAAAGTCTCAAACGAAGGAATTAATCCCTACCGCTACGCGCCCGATTCGGATAATCTAAAAGGGATCAGAGATGAAGTAATTTATCCCAAAGTCAATCATAAGTCCGTTCACACTATATATCCGCCTTTGTTGCAGTATTTATTTCAGTTTGTAACCCTGATTTACCCTGGCGTTTTTATGATGAAACTCGCCCTGTTGTTTTTTGACATCGGTATTATGGCAATGATTTTCTTTATACTGAAATTTTTGGACCGTTCCCTCGGATGGATTATTGTTTACGCATGGAATCCGCTGGTCATCGTGGAATTTTCCGGCAGCGGCCATGCCGATGTTATTGCGATTTTCCTTTTGCTAGTAGCCCTTTATCTCGCCCTGAAGGCCCGTTCCATATGGGCCGGCGCTATTTTGGCATTGTCTTTCCTCGCTAAATTTGTTTCCCTAATTGTCCTTCCGTTCTTCGAGGATGTGCGTTCCAGATGGAAAACCGTTGCGATTTCGACGCTCTCTGTTGTTTTAATTATCGTTACCGGGTATATCCCTTTTTTGGACGCCGCAGATCATGTCAACAGAGGTTTGTCCGAATACGCAGCTAACTGGGAATTCAATTCGTCATGGTATTCACTCGTTTATCATTATATACAGGATTTTTTCGGAATTCCGGCATCGGCTGAAACATTTATGGGTTTTGAAACGAATAACAAGGCGCGCACGGTAACAAAGTTTATTTTGGTATGCGCGGGGTGTTCCATTTTTGCCGGACTATTTATTCACCACATACGAAAAAGTTACGAAGAACAGAAAGAAAATATTTTATGGACTTCGTTTTTCTTAATAGCCGCAATGACGCTGCTTAGCCCCACTTTGCATCCATGGTATGTGATCTGGGTAATTCCTTTTCTGTGTTTTTTCCCAAATCCGGCATGGATCCTTTTCACAGGATTGGTATTTCTCTCTTATTCTATTTTAAAGGAATACCATCTGACCGGAGTTTGGCACGAAGACTTGAACATCCGTTTGTGGGAATACGTTCCGTTTTATGTTTTGTTGTTTACCCGCTTTTTATGGCTCACGATCAAGAGGTTAAAAGCACATCCTCCGGAGAAATTACGATGAAAACATTTTTTCGTAAATCGGATTGGTTTGTTATGGCCGCCGCGGTTGCAGCGATCTGCTATTTCGCGGTAACCTACCACTCGACGTATCCCGAAGCGGCTCTTAACGAAATGATTTCGAGAAAGGAATCCTTAAAAATTGCTGAACAGCTTATGCAGTCCGGAAAAGTAGTGACGCCCGCATTCATGGATTCGTTTCAGCTAAACGACCGAATTTATGCGAATCAAAAACAAATTCAATATCTGCAGGAAACATTTGGGTTGAAGGAAGCCAATAGGATCATGACTTCAGAAATACCGGTTTATGTTTGGAATTTCAGTTGGAATAAATTTGAAGGCGGGAATGTCAATCTGGGGCGCAACGAGAAGGATGAAGAAGAAAGGCCTGATGACAGAAATACAGAAGATGTCCGGTTGTTTCTCGATCGAACGGGGCAACTAACTCATTACTCATGTCAGTTAAAATACCAGGACAGTGTGATGGTATTACGCGGAGATCATGCCGAGTTTCCAAAACTGATTCCGACTCCGCCGGTGCCGGATCTTTTTGTTGTCGATTCAGCCCGTCGGACGGCATATGAATTTCTTAAAAATGTTGCCAACATTGACATTGACAATTTTCAAGAGAATCCATTCCAGGCCAATCTCAAAAATAACCGTCCTTCATTTGAGTTTTCGTTTTTGTCAATGAACAAATCTTTTAATGTGTCAAAACAAGTTAAGATACGTATTGAAAACAAGAAGGTGAGCTTTTTTGATGTCAGATATCAGCTTCCAACTGACTTTGTTCTACACAAAGACCGGCGGTTTGCAAAATTTCTGGATACGATCGATGTTTTCATATTTCTGCTATTTGTGGTCATTACTGCCATCTATTTTTTTGTTCGTTTCAAAAGCGGCGCATTTGATTTCAAACTGGGCGTTTTCTTTGGATCGATCGTCGGCATCACGTTTGGCATTATGATGGCGTTGACGGCCGGAATCGAACAATGGCTGATCATAACTCTGATCATAATATTTGGAGGCGGTTGGTATTTTTTCATGGCCGCTGTCAGTGTTTCCGTCTCAGCATCCGTGTCGCATCAGGTTTGGCCGCTAAAATATCAGACGTTCGAGGCATTACGGCGCGGACGGGTGTGGAACCAGAACTTCGGCATAAGCCTGCTTCGGGGTATTTTTTGGAGTTTTATTATTCTGGGAGCAGGCTCTCTCATACTCCAGTCCATTCCTGGAACGGCTTTTTTGCTAAATCAGCAGAGTCACCAGAAATTCGGGTCGAACACGTCGTTATTTTTAATTGGTGCGTCGGTGTGGACGTCGATTATTTATTTTCACTGTTTTTACCTCCTGGCGCTTTCCGGCATTCGAGCAAAGATCAAATCCGTCTGGTTCATTTATGCTGTTGGAATTTTTATCGGTTTTATTTATCCGTACGTTTTTAATGAGGCCTCTCCAATTCCTACCCGAATCATGCTTGGGGCCGGTTTGGGGGCTCTTTTTACATTTTTATTATTGCGCTACGACTTTCTGACGCTCATTGTCGCGGGAATGTTAACCTATATCATTCAGGAAAGTACTTTTCTTTTTTATCTGGGCGACATGATGCAAATATCTATTCTCATTTTCTTTTACGCCTTTGTTCTGGTTGTCGCCTTGGTGGGTGTATTCAGCAGGGAGTCCGGCGAAGATATTCTGGAATATGTTCCGGAATACGTAACGGAGATCGAAAACAAGAAGCGTATGAATAGGGAATTTGAGATTGCGCGTCAGATCCAAAGCACTTTGCTTTGCCGAAGCAATCCGCAGAGCGATGTATTTGAGATCGCGAGCATGTGTAGTCCCGCCTATGAAGCAGGCGGAGATTATTATGATTTTATAAATTTTGCAGACGGCGATAATCACAAAGTAGGCGTCGTTATCGGTGATGTTTCCGGAAAAGGCGTTTCCGCGGCTTTTTATATGACGCTCGTGAAGGGTATCGTACAAACCCAGGCCGGCATTACTCCGGATTCGACCAAAGAAACTTTATGCCGGGTCAACGATGTATTTTACGATCAGATCGACCGAGGAAAATTTATCAGCATGATCTATGCGATTTTTGATTTCAATAAGAAGAAAATGATCATGTCGCGCGCAGGACACAATCCCGTTCTGATTAAAAAAACGGATACACGGCCTGAAACGCATACGCCATCGGGGATTGCTATCGGCCTGTCGCGAGGTAAAGCCTTCTCTGATTCTCTCGAAGAAATTGAAGTGCAATTCAAACCTGGAGATGTATTTGTGTTTTACACTGATGGTTTTTCAGAGGCGATGAATAAACGAGGCGAGGAATACGGCGAGCACCGGTTATCGGAACTCATTCAGAAAAACGGACTAGTGTCTGCACAAGCCATTGTCGACACGATCACAAAGGATGTTACAACTTTTGTCGGATCGGTTCCTCAACATGACGACATGACTATGATAGTCGTTAAGATCAAATAGTCAAGCATTGATCGGTGTTACGAAAAGAAATACATGTATTTATTTATATTCAAGACATTCCGTTTCCTCTCTTTCACGATCATCGTGTTCTGCTTTTTCTACTCGGTCTTTTCTGTCGCCAGCGTTTCGATCCTCATGCCGTTCGTTAATTTTATTTTTACCGACTATCGCCCGGACGCAAATACATTTCTGTTTCCGCTTTTTGAAAGTGAGAAAAGCGTCTTGCTGGCCGCCTTGTGCCTGATAACTTGGTTCCTATTCCTGCTGAAAAACCTGTCTTTTGTTGCCGCGCAGCTTCGAGCCTCCCGAATGAAAAACGAACTTCTTCAGCATTTGCGCGAAGATTACATGCAGAGAGTTTTTGGCCAGGATATGTTCTATTTTCATAATATTCCCGCCGGATATATTACTTCGCGGGTTTTTGAAGTCACAAGGCAATTATCCGAAAAACTCAGCCTCGGATTCTATGACGTTGCGCGCAATATTCCGCTTACCCTATTATATTCGGCCGTTTTAATTTTTATCAGCTGGAAACTTATGGCGCTGAGCCTGGTTCTAATTCCGTTGATCAGTTTGGCCGGCAATCGTTTCCATAAAATCCTGCAGAAATCTATAGCAGACGAGCAACATGCCCTCAGCAGGCTTATTCATCACCTACAGCAAAAATTGTACGGCATCAAGCTTATCAAACTGTTTAACTCGGAAAAATTTGAGCTCGGTAAGTTTCACGAGCAAAGCTCTGAGTTAAAACGCGTTTTTCAATTCAGAGACCGTGTAGAATCAATCGGCGTATCGGTTGTTGAAATGATCGGCGTCAGCGCCGGCGTGCTTTTGCTGTATGTGATCGGAACAGAGACGCTGGGCGGACAATTCCAATATGGACCTGGCGGATTTGTCTTATTCATCGCCGCCGTCTTTTCTTTAATCGATCCTGTTAAAAACTTGATCCGGTCCGTTCATTCGCTCAAAGAAGCCGATGTCCTATGGGCAACGCTGCGGCAATTGAAAGTCAAAGAACATGTTGAGCCTGAAATTTCAGAATCACCGCAACTATTTGAAAAGCAGATTGTGTTTGATAATGTTTCTTTCCATTTTGAAAATCGTTCTGATCCGGTTTTTGAGAACCTTAATCTAAAGATCAACCACGGCGAAAAAATTATGCTTACTGGGAAAAGCGGTGTCGGGAAAAGTACGCTGATTGATTTACTTTTGGGCTTATATCAACCTTCCAGTGGCGTCGTATCAATTGACAAGATACCCCTGATCAACATAAACAGGAAATATTTGTCACGTATTTTTGGCGTTGTAACGCAGGAGGCATTCTTATTTCACGACACAATTAGAAATAATATAGCTTACGATATGTATGAAATTACCGATGATCAAATCATGGAAGCCCTTCATAAGGTTCAGCTATTAGAGTGGTATATACAACAGCCGCACGGATTAGATACCGTGATCGGCGACCGAGGACAAACGATGTCCGGCGGGGAAAAACAGAGACTAATACTCGCAAGGCTAATCTTGCGAAACCCGGACATTCTCATTTTTGACGAAGCAACGTCGTCATTGGACATCCCGGCGGAAAAAGCGCTATATGCCACTATCCTTAATTTATTTTCCGATAAAACGATGATTTTCATTTCGCATCGGCATACGCTCTATCCGTTTACCGGACGCATCGTCGAGATTAAAAATCGAGGCATTACTGAACGCGCCGTTTCGTCAAGTTTTGCTTGATGAACAAATGATTTTTAACTATTATTCATAGTCCATCTCCCGCTGATTTCGCAGATTCACGCAGATGTTTTTCACCCGTGTAAATTAGCGGCATCTGCGGGATAAATCATGTAAGCTAAGCAGGTACACAAAACATATTACTTTCAGGAGACGATATGCCGCGAATGGTACATTGCGCTAAATTAGGCGCTGAATTAGAAGGATTGGATCGGGCGCCGATCCCGGGAGAACTTGGCAAAAAGGTGTTTGAAAATATTTCCAAACAGGCGTGGAAAATGTTTGAGGATCATTTCAAAATGGTGATGAATGAATACCGCTTGAATTTAATGGATCCAAGAACCGATGAGATTTTCAAGCAACAGGTGACTGAGTTCTTATTCAGCGGATCGGCACGGGCGCCGGAAGGATTTACGGAACAGAAGTAAATATCATTCTGCACGGCGATTCTTAACCTTGATCCCCTTGAAGAGCAGAAAAAGGCCGGCCAACCCAGCTGACATACCTAACCAGAAAAACAAGATCGCAGTTGTTCTATAATCACCCACGTTGTTAAACGCAGTTAAAATGCCAATAAATTCGAGTAAAACACCTAAAAGAAATTTTTTGGTAAACCGCATATTGAATATCTCCACATCAAGATACTGTTTTTTTTCAATCAGTCCAATTTCTTTTTCAGATTAATAATACTCATTTCCGTAAATACACGTATTGTCAAACCTTATATAATTTATTATCATAAAAAGTAACCGTTATCTGGTTGCGTGCATGATTACGCATGAAATTAGATAGGGTGAAGGAGGTTTCATGGCGATCGCATTATTTATTGTGGGACATTGGTATCTGTCACTGTTCTCACAAAGTTTTTTTCTTCACCGGTATTCGGCTCATAAGATGTTCAATTTATCAAAGTTTTGGGAGAAAGTTTTTTACTTTTTAACTTTTATAAGTCAGGGATCGTCATTCTTGAATCCCCGCGCCTATGCGATTATGCACCGAATGCATCACGCGTTTAGCGATACAGAAAAAGACCCTCATTCGCCGCATTTTTTCAAAGATGTGTTCCGTATGATGTGGCGTACTAAAGAAATTTATATGGGATTTGTAAAAGGTCTTCGGTCACCTGAAAAAGAATTTGACGGGAACTGTCCTGAGTGGAAATGGATGGACAGAATTTCCGATGCTTGGCCGGTTCGCGTCGCATGGGGTGTTCTGTATTTTATTTTCTATTATTTTTTTGTTCCGGCCGGATGGGAATGGTTATACGCCTTACTTCCGATACATTTTCTGATGGGCCCTATTCACGGAGCTATTGTCAATTGGTGTGGCCATAAATACGGCTATGCCAATTACGATAACCGGGATCATTCAAAAAATTCTCTGGCTTGGGATTTTTTGATGCTGGGTGAATTGTTCCAGAATAATCACCACAAGTTCCCAAACAGCGCCAATTTTGCACAGCGGTGGTTTGAACTGGATCCGACTTACCCGATCATGAGGGTATTGGACTGGATGAAGATAATTAAGTTGAGAAAAAGAATAATGTCTGATTAATGGAGGAATTGATGGGCACGTTAAAAATCATTTTTGGTCTCGTTTTAGTCGGTATGGTGTACACCGTGATATCGACAAGTTATCAAAGCAACCTCTTCGAACTTATCCGCACTTGGGATTCAACCAATGTCATGGCTCCTTGGTTTTCCGCTACGCTTTGGGATTTCTATGCTAATGTACTTCTGATCTTTGTTTGGGTCGTGTATAAGGAGCAGTCGGCCGTACGAAGCGCGATCTGGCTCGTTTTGCTTGTGTGCCTTGGCAGTATTGCGACGGCAGCGTATGTTCTGCTTCAATTATTCCGCTTAAAACCCCAAGAAGGCCTCGAAGGATTATTTGTCCGGAAAGAAAGAGCCTGAATTTAAATCGACTATAAACCACTATGTTCTTTTAAAATATCGAAAGGTAACGCCTAATAAAATTATGATTGAAAATACGTTGAACATTTCTTTGACCGGGTTGGGAGTGATGGCCGGAATGATGTTTTTGGTCTGGCTTATTCATATTCCGCTAAAGAATGCCGGAATCGTGGATGTGGCCTGGGCTTTCGGACTTGCGTTGCTCGCCGCTGTTTATGCCGCTCTAGGCGACGGCGATATTCTACGGAAATGGATATTTGCTGCGATGGTGATCGTTTGGGGACTGCGTTTGACCGTCCACTTGTTCGTCCGGGTTGTCGGACACGCCGAGGACGGCCGTTATGCGCAAATGCGGAAAGAATGGGGCGGCAACATATCACTGAAGTTTCTCGTTTTTTTTCAGTTCCAGGCGCTGCTCAATGTATTTTTGGCTATCCCTTTCCTGCTGGTTTCGGTCAACACAAATTCCGATTTATCATTTTTTGAGTTTGCGGGGATGACCATTTGGGCGGTTGCTTTGATCGGTGAATCGGCAGCGGATCAACAGCTTCGAACATTTAAAAGCGATCCGGCAAACAAAGGCAAGACATGTCGAAAAGGCCTTTGGTATTATTCCCGACATCCGAATTATTTTTTCGAATGGCTGATATGGGTTTCCTTTTTTGTGTTTGCACTCGGTTCTCCCTACGGTTGGGCCTCGGCCGTATGCCCGGCACTGATGCTTTACTTCTTGTACAGAGTTACCGGCATTCCAGCGACAGAAGCCCAGGCGCTGCGCACGAAAGGCGACGACTACCGGGAATACCAGCGCACAACGAGCGCATTTGTCCCATGGTTTAAAAAAAATTAGAATATTATTTATTGGAATTGAATTCATGATCCATGCACTGCTGGAAAAAAACTTGATCTCCGACTCCCTGATCCGGTTTGGTATACGGAGGCTATTGAAGCAACGGCTCAAAGAAGAGGATATGGGAAACCCGGAAATTCAGCAGCATCGACTGATGTCTTTCGTCGGCGAACTTAAACAGAGTCCGATCGCCGTTCACACACTTGCAGCCAACGAACAGCATTATGAAGTCCCGAGTGAATTTTACCGGCTGGTACTTGGAAAACATTTAAAGTATAGTTCAGGCT
>WBUR01000055.1 GCA_008933615.1 bacterium
GCTTTGCTGCTTCGGGCTTTCTCACTGCATTTTCAGGGGGAAAACAAACCGTTGGTTTTAGCAAAAACCCGTTATCGTTTTTATTTACCCAACGAATACCGCACCAATACCAACGCCACGAAATTGTGCGTAACCATGCGTTGGTTCAAGACATTACCGATACTACCCCCGCCCGCCCAAAATTATATCCCACAAACGCTGATTACAATTTTGTAAGCAGCTATAAGAATGAAAGATACATTTGCATAGCACCTGCTTCGGTATGGTTTACCAAGCAGTTTCCGCAAGAAAAATGGGTGGAGTTTTTAAACGCCATCCCCTCTCCTATTTCGGTGTATGTATTAGGCGGTCCCGGCGATAATGAGCTTTGCGGTGAGATAGTTAAACAAGTGAACAACCCTGCTATATCCATTCATATTTTGGCAGGAAAACTAAGCTTGTTGCAAACCACCGCTTTGATGCGCGATGCAGTAATGAATTATACCAACGATTCGGCTCCGTTGCACCTTGCCAGCTCCATTAATGCTCCCTCAAGGGCAATGTTTTGCAGCACGGTTCCATCGTTTGGGTTCGGCCCGTTGAGTGATAACAGCGCCATTATTGAAACCGACCTTGCATTGGATTGCCGCCCTTGCGGACTCCACGGCCACAAAGCCTGCCCCAAAGGACACTTTAAATGCGCATTGTCTATTGATGTATTGAAAATGGTAGCGGCATTACAACCTTCTTAACATAACCTTTACCTCTTAATTTTTTTTCATCCTACACAACCCTTTTCATGTTTTGTACGTGTAAGTGCGTATAACCCATTTAACAACTATGAAAAAAGTAATTACTTTATTTGCTTTTATTGGCGGAGCCATGTTTGCTCACAGCCAAAATTTGTCCTACACCCTAACCACTAAAACAGGCACTTATGCAGAATTAGCTTCGCCTACCGTTACAACAGGAGACTGGAAAAACCCGCGAACCGTAACTTTGGGATTCGACTTTAGGTTTTTTAACAAAACCTACGCAACGGCTTACGTAGTCCCTTTTTTGGGGCTTGTTAACTTTACCAATGCCAGCTTTTATGACGAAATTTCTGTCATAGGAGGTGCTTTGATAAAACACAGCACGTTAACTTCTAATTTCTCGTACAAAATTGAAGGTAATTCACCCAACCGGATTGCAAAACTCCAATGGAAGAACGGCGGTTTTGAAGCCGACATAACTAATCAGGCATTTTTCAACCTGCAAATATGGTTGTATGAGGGCAGCAATATTATTGAAATAAGGCATGGCAGCAGCCAAGGGGTAACCCAAGATATTTTTGCCCAAGCTCCTCCTTCTTACAAAGTACAAAATGAAACACCCGATTCTTCATTGTATTTAAAAGGAAGTTTCTCAGCTCCGGTTTTCGATTTAAACCCCCAAACCGTGACAGGACTCGATGCTTATCCCTCAGAGGGAACCATTTATGTTTTAACGCCCAAAGGATATGCCCCCGGACCAAACTCAACACCTGAAAGGTCAAAAAACATCGCAGTATCATTATATCCTAACCCCGCCACAGGCAACCAACTGATGATTGAAAGCGGCTCAGAAATAACTGAGGTAAACATTTCCGATATTCAGGGGAAAATATTGCAGACCATTCAAAACGTTAACCAAAGCCAAGTTAACATTGAACACAACCTGAAAACAGGTATCTACCTCGTAAAAGTGAATACCCGTGAGAGCATTAGCACACAAAAATTAATTATTAACTAAAAAATCAGCATATCGTTTGGGGGTAATAACTAAGCCGATTGTATATACCCTACAAACTATGAAAACTTTCACATTTCCATTATTTATCATGCTGGTGCTATTTGCCTCATCATGCAAAACACCGCAAATGCTTGTTGATACTGACCTGAAACAAACCAGTGCGGCCATGACCGTAAAAGGCCGCTATGGTTTGTTGATTGGTCAGAAGTTGAGCTTCGGCTCCTACCAAACAGGCGAAGTACAACGCGGCTGGATAAAAAGTCGCCGCTTTAACTTTTTGTTTATTGATAATACCAACAGCAAACAAGCCATTAACTTTTCATTATCTGATAGCTTGGGAAACAATTATACCGCCCAATGCCTTAGCAAACTAAAGAAAGAACAAACCGATTTGGGTTTCTTTTTAGGGCACTCAAACAATCCTATTTTGAATGAATTGATGCGGATTGACGAAGAATACGACGAAACATTTGCCGTTACCATTGAGGCGGACAGCTCTACCGTTTGGAATATGCTGGTAGCCAATCGCCACATTGTACGCCAAAGGGGCAAATACAAAGGCTTGCTGTATAGCCAAACCCAAACTATTGAAATTAACCCCATCCGCCACGTTGAGGGCACAAAAGTTCCGTTTCCGGATGTTATCGGTTTCGAATACATACTTGACGGAAAAGTAATAGGCGCGGTAGAAACGCTGAATAAGGGTCGTATTTGGATTAGTCCTGACATTGATACCCAACTGAAAGGCATTTTGGCGGCTGCCTCTGCTGCCTTGTTGCTGCAAACCGATTTGGAGACCGTGTAAACTACTTCACAATTTTTCCGTTAAACATAGTTAGCACACGTTTAACAAAAGTGATTCTAACCCAATTATAAATGCCTGTCAAAATCAGGTAAGCAGCCCCTAATAACATAAGAAGCTTATATTCAAAGTATCCTTGGGTTGCTGAATATATAAACCACACAAACGCCACAGTAAATACTAGTAAAACTAGCCACCAAAAAGGGCTCACAAATACTTTGCATTCAAGTAAGGTACCCTCGTAACTATTTTTTACTTCGGCTGTAAGGAAAAAAAACACCAAGCCGTCTTGAGGCCCATTAAATGGCCCTCTTCTGAGCTCACTGTGGTTCTTCTGGTTAAAAAATAAATCAAAACAATTGCTGTATATGTACCCTGTGTACGTGCCATCTTCATTTTTTATCATTGCACGTACCTTAGCCATCACCTCATCATAGTTCTCAGGTGATTTGATAGCTATTACCTTATTAGACCAAGGCAACCAACTAAATTTCATTACTACAAAGAAAGAACATTCTTTTAACCTCCCCAATTTTTCAAATTGCACCTTATCTTTGCCGCCCTGCAAATGAAACAGCATCTTACCCATCACATCTTTGAGGTAGTGAGCGAAGCCGCCCACCAATTAGGCATACCCTGCTATGCTATTGGCGGCTACGTGCGTGATATTTTTTTGAAAAGAGACAGTAAAGACGTTGATATTGTGGCTATTGGCAGCGGAATTGATTTGGCGCACGAAGTAGCAAATCTACTCCCCAACAAGCCCCACGTAAGTTTTTTCAAAAACTTCGGGACGGCCATGCTTAAAACCGACGATGGTTGGGAAATTGAGTTTGTAGGTGCCCGAAAAGAATCGTACAACCGCAACTCGCGCAAACCGATAGTTGAAAACGGTACGTTGGAAGACGACCAAAACCGCCGCGATTTTACCATAAACGCGTTGGCAATATCACTTAATAAAGAAAGCTACGGCGAGTTACTCGACCCTTTTAACGGGATAAAGGACATGGAAGACAAAATCATCCGTACACCTTTAGATCCTGATATTACCTTTAGTGATGACCCATTGCGCATGATGCGAGGCATACGCTTTGCCAGTCAGTTAGGTTTTACCATTGAACCTGAAACATTACAGGCCATTGAACGCAATTCCGAACGGATAAAAATTGTTTCGATGGAGCGCATCAGCGACGAGTTGAACAAAATTATCCTTTCAAAAGTGCCTTCGGTGGGTTTTAACTACCTGTTTGATACAAAGCTGCTGCACATAATTTTCCCCGAACTGGCAGCCATGTATGGCGTAGAGGTGATAAACGGAAAAGCACATAAGGACAACTTTTACCACACCCTAAAGGTGCTGGACAATATTTGCTTAGAAACCGATGATTTGTGGTTACGCTGGTCGGCCATACTGCACGACATTGCCAAACCGGCAACCAAACGTTTTGAGCCGGGTCACGGATGGACGTTTCACGGCCACGAAGACAGGGGCGCTCGAATGGTTAAACCCATTTTCGACCGTTTTAAACTTCCCTTAAATGAAAAGATGAGGTTTGTACAAAAAATGGTAGCCCTGCACCTGCGCCCTATTGTGCTTTCGCAAGAGGTGGTGACAGACAGCGCTGTACGCCGATTGATTGTAGATGCAGGCGAGGATGTGGATGCACTGATTACGTTGTGCCGCGCCGATATTACCTCGAAGAATGAAATTAAGGTGAAGAAGTTTTTGGCGAACCTTAAAATTGTTCAGCAAAAAATAATCGACGTTACCGAGAGAGATAATCTGCGTAACTTCCAACCACCGGTGGATGGTTTCGACATAATGAATACCATTGATATACAGGATAAAACCCAAATAGGTGCTATAAAAGCAGCAGTTCGCGAAGCCATACTCGACGGTGAAATTAAAAACGACCGACAAGAGGCTTTTGATTTTATGCTGGCCACCGCAGCAAAAATGGGATTATCGATAAAACCTAGTCCTACAACATAAACTACAAATAAGATTTTTGGTTAATTTGCCACACGAAACCTATGCCACTGTATAAATTTAAAGTTTACTTTGAAGACAATGATGAGGTGTACCGCATCATCGAAGTGAAACACAATCAAACTTTTCAGCACTTGCACGATGCAATCCTTACCTCTGTAGGGTTTGATAACAAGCACGAAGCATCGTTTTATATGAGCGATGATACTTGGCGCAAGGGTCAACAAATAACTACCAAAAAAGGTACTGACAACCCTTTGCTGAAAGACAGTAAACTGAACGCCTTTATAAACGACCCGCACCAAAAAATACTGTATGTGTATGATTTGGAAGCACAATGGTGGTTTAACTGCGAACTTACCGGCATTATTATTAATGAAGATGCAGGAAAAGAATATCCTTTTGTGGCTAAAACAGTAGGCAAAGCCCCCAAACAATACAATACTGAGAAAAAGATTGGCGAAGATTTGGAGGAAGACGAGTTTGAATACATTACCCGCAACTTGCTTGCAGGCGACGTAGCCCCCGAAGAGTTAGGAGAAGGCTTTGGCAGCGAAGGCGAAGAAGAAGAGAGCGAGGACGGAGAAGACAGCGGATTGTTTGCCGACGATGAGGAAGCCCCTACCACGGGTTTAGACGACGATATGTAATTCCTGTTTTCAGGTTGTGTACATTCTACAGCTGTACTATAAACAGCATCCTTTATAACTTACATACATTTTTAGGACAGTTGATTAATGCTTAATCACCCCGGTAAAAAATACCTTATTGTAGTGGCAGGTCCAACAGCTGTGGGTAAAACGGCTGCTGCCATACAAATTGCTGAGGAATTGGGTACTGAAATCATTTCAGCCGATTCAAGGCAGTTTTATAGCGAATTAAATATTGGAGTTGCACGGCCTTCTGAAGATGAATTAAGAACCGTAAAACATCATTTCATCGGGCATATATCTATCACAACCCCTTATACTGCTGCTGATTTTGAAAAGGATGCACTGGCTGTGCTTTCACAACTTTTCACATCACACAACTATGTGGTGGTGGCAGGAGGCTCAGGGCTGTTTATTAATGCACTGCTAAACGGTTTGGATGATTTACCGTCGGATGAAGAATTACGCGAACAACTCTCCCGAAATTTGGAAACCGAAGGTTTGGAAGTATTAGCCGAGCAACTGAAACAACTGGATATTGAGTCGTACTCAACCATTGATATAAATAACCCACGCCGTGTAATACGTGCCCTTGAGATTTGTTTAGCTTCGGGTAAAAAAGCCTCGAAACTGCGTATGAATAATGCGGCAAAACGTGATTTTATACCTATAAAAATTGCCTTAAACCTTGATAGGGAGTTATTATACAGCCGCATTAACCAACGGGTAGATGTGATGATGAATACAGGACTGTTAAAGGAAGTTGAGGGTTTACTACCCCATCGTAGTCTAAACTCGTTGCAAACGGTAGGCTATAAAGAGTTGTTTGATTATTTTGATGGAAGTACCTCTTTAAACGAGGCGGTTGATTTAATTAAACAGCACACCCGAAATTACGCCAAGCGACAGCTAACGTGGTTTAGAAAAGACACCGATTATAGTTGGTTTGAACCTACACAAACGGGTGAGATGCTCCAACACATCAAATCAGTAAGTTTATAAAACAAAAAAACCCGCCGTTGGCGGGTTTTTTTATAAAACGTGATAATATTATTATTTAAGGTTTTTAGAGGTACCGTTGATGATAAGTTTGCCGCTGCCACCTGTTTTCCAAAGTACAACAACAACTTCAAGGTTATCTTTAACCCAAGCTGCATCAAGAGTAGTTTCAAAAGTTTTTGAAACCTCTTGGTTTGCAGTAACACCGGTAATCAAGTCTTCACCTACTACGCTGCTGGCAACGCTCTTACGCAATACGTTGTTGTGAGTTGCGTTTTCGTTCCAACCTGTACCGCTAACATATTGACGACCTTTGATGTTGTTTTCAACAACATAAACTGACATTGAGTATGCATCAGTTGAAGTTTCAAAGAATTTAGTTTTGGTTTTGATGGTTAGTTTGTTGCTGGCATCTACTGTTACATCAACTGAAGAGTTAGCAGAAGCAGTTTTGCTCAACACAGTGTTGATTTGGGTAGTCATACCGGCTTCCATTCCTGTACCACCGCCGATTTTTTGTGCAGGTTGTCCGGCACCGCCGATAGCGCAAGTAGGAACACCTGTTACAGCCCAAGCACTGGCTAATGAGTTTGCTTCAGGAGTATTGTAAGGATCTGTAGCACCGCCACCGCCATTAAGATGGCAAGCAACTACCACAAATTTGGTTGGGTTTGCTTTTTCAACATTAGCCATAGCAGGCTTACCGTACAAACCGCAAGGTCCACACCAAGTACCTGACAAGTAAAAACCAACTGCTTTTTGCTCTTGAGCAATACCTGCGGCTGGGTTTTCAGTAGGAGTAGCGTTGTTTTCTTCTTTTTTACATGATGTAACGGCTAAAACAGCCACGAAGAATAAAGAAAGTAGAGATAACTTTTTCATATTTTAAGGAATAGTAATTGGTTACGTTTTACTAAACTGCGATTTACGTATAAATGTTGTACGGTGCAACATCTTTTTTTATTCAGCCAATCGCATAATTAAAAACTCAACACGACGGTTTTTCTTACGCCCTTCGGGAGTAGCGTTGCTGGCTATCGGCCTTGAACTGCCAAATCCATCAGCAAACAAACGTTTTCCGTCAATGCCTTTACTTACAAGGTATTTTTTCACGGCTTGTGCACGGCGTTTGCTTAGTGACAAATTCACCGCAGGGTCGCCAACATTATCCGTATGTCCTTCTATTGATACTAAGTAATTTTTCTTAGCGGTTAGTAATCTTGCCAGATTATCTAATGCTTCAAACGACTCATCTTTAATTACATCGCTACCGCTTTCAAATATCAGGTTATCAAATGCCTCCTGTAATATCTTATCCTCGGTTTGCATGGGTTTAGGCTCTTTTTTAGGCTCAACCTTGGGCTCTTCTTTTGCAATTACTGTATCACGAGGCTCTTCTTTCTTCTCAGGACAGCCGAAGTTTTCTTTCAAACCTTTTTCATCCGGACATTGGTCTGCTGTATCTATCACACCGTCGCCATCCCCATCAGGACAACCGTTCATTGCCGGTAAGCCTTTAAGTTCAGGGCAAGCATCAGCAGTATCAATAATACCATCTTTATCTGTATCAGGGCAGCCGTTATATTCTTTCTCACCTGCCAATTGAGGGCATTTATCTTCATCATCCAAAATACCGTCGCCGTCTGTATCGGGGCAACCGCGAGTTTTCTTGCTTCCTGCCATATCAGGACACTTATCTTCGCTATCTCCTACCCCATCGTTATCCCTGTCGGGGCAACCTTTCAGTTTCCATACTCCTGCCGAATCAGGACACATGTCCCTGCGGTCAGACACCATATCTTTATCCCTGTCTTTTGGTTTTTTATAAGAAATAGGAATACACAACCCTGTGTACACATCCATTCCGTATAAGTTTCTTGAATTGAACAATAACGACCCAATCCTGTCTGAACCTAAGAAAAAGGGGCCAATCCTAAAGAACATACCAAAGTTTAATGAACGGAAGTCGTTGTTGATTACAATAGGTACTGCCGCGTCAATCCATTTGCTTTCGTAGCGTGGTGTTACCGATAGCTGTGTAAAATGACGCATACCTGTTTGTCCTTTGCGACGAAGGCTTTGAATGTAGGTGGCGTTTACATAAAAGTTTTTTACGATGTTATAGTCAAACTGTAGGTTTAGGGTTGAGGGCAGTTTTGACTTGAATGAACTATTTACTGCTTGAAAACCGATAAGGGTATCGATGTAACGATTCATGCGGGCAAACCCGTCATAGTTTTCAGTCTCTTGCCCAAAATCTTCAAACATTTTGTTTAGCGTATCGGTTTTGCCTATATCCAACGTTGCATTAGCAGGCAGCACCCTTTCTCCCACCCACTTTGAGTTATTGTAGTTAATACTACCCAAATCTATCAGCGCAGCCCCAATTTTCATTTTAGGCTTCACAGCACTACGGTCGTAGCGTTTTTCCCTATCCATTGTGTAACGGTGGTTTTTGTAATCAGGCCTGTATTCATACGTAAAGCCCAGGTCAAAACCCCAACCTGCCCCTAGTTTATCTTTAAACAAAATCCTAGAGAGACTCAAATCAGCATCATTGGCCGTATAATAATTTTCGCTTACATAAGCATATTGAATGCTTGTGTTTACAAAGCCTATACTATCAGCATTATGCACAACTATACCGCCTCCGGGTTTGTTTTGAAAATAGGTACTGTATAACCCCGTTAAACGTTTTACAGTAATACCGGCCTTAAATGCCTGACTTTTATTTTCGTAAACTAATGAGCTGTAGCTGAAACTGTATTCGGCAAACACGTTAGCATTGATGGCAAAATCGTTTTGGCCGTATAATGCACCGTATGAAAGGCTATCAGGACCCGAAAATGCCGCCGACGTGGGGCTGGTACCCCAACGCATAATACGGGCAAGGTTTTCGTTTAGATCTAGTACTTGTATTGCAGCCCTTACTCTGGTTCCAATAGCAAAGGTGTGTTTTGGCCCTACGGTAAATAATACTGACGGTCCGCGTACCTCAGTCATAAAACTGAAGTTTTTATTTTTTCCGTTAAGATTTTCAAGTAAGTACGAGTCTTCCCAACGCGGAGTACCGTTAGAATCAAGGTATTCATCGGCTACTTTGTTGGTTAATACCCTCCACGGGCTATAGGGTGTATTTAGTTTTATGTAATCGTTGTGAAAATTTACATTAAGCCCCACCAAATTCATGTAAAAATTATACTTGTTGTTGGCCATGTTGGCAGGGTTAATATACATGCCATTAGTGCCCGCATAACTACTGTTTGCGTAGCCCAACCAATGCTGTGCTGTTGCTTTTTGCGCTGTTGAAAGAAGTAATAAAAAAAGAAAAGAATATAATAATGAGTAAACTATTTTCATCAAGAATGATTATTTACACCAAATTAACACACTTTTTTTACAAATAACACAATCCGCTTGTTGATAACGTATAAAAAACAACCCCGCTACCAAAAACTGGTAACGGGGTTGTTATATAAAATATTGTATGCTTTAAGTAATTATTTAATCACTTTAAATTCAACCCTGCGGTTTTTCTGTCTTCCTTCAGGTGTTTTATTAGTATCAACGGGCCTTGCATCGCCAAAACCTTCAGTTTTTATTCGGGTGTCTTCTACACCTTTGCTCACAAGGTATGCTTTTACAGCATTGGCCCTGTTTTCACTCAGTTTTTGGTTAGCCTTTTTATTACCCACGTTATCAGTGTGGCCTGCAATGTATATGCGGTAGGCTGTTTTTACTTTTAGCAATTCGGCCAACTCATCCAAACTTGCAAACGATTCAGGGCGTATTACTGATTTTCCGGTCTCAAACTCAAGGTTGTCAAATGCTTCACGCAATACTTTTTCTTCCTCTTCAGCCAATTCAACAATCTCTATTTGTTCAGCCACTTTAGGGCATCCGTTGTTTTCAGGCAAGCCGGCTTCCATAGGGCACAAGTCCTTGTGGTCGGGCACACCGTCACCATCAGTATCGGGGCATCCGCCAAACGCTTGTATACCTGCTACATCAGGGCATTTATCAAGGTTATCGGGTATGCTATCCTTATCAGTATCAGGGCAACCTTTAAACTCAGGTAAACCTGCCACATCCACACACTTATCTTCAATATCACGAACGCCGTCTAGGTCGGTATCAGGGCAACCTTTAAGCTCTATCGGGCCTTTCACATCCACGCAATCGTCTTTCAAATCTTCAACACCGTCTAGGTCGGTATCAGGACAACCGTTAAACTCAGGCAATCCTTTCAAGAATTTGCATGAATCAAGCCTGTCTTCAACACCATCATCGTCGGTATCAGGGCAACCGTTAAACGACACTTCTCCGGGTACATCCGGACATTCGTCTTTAGTATCCTGCACACCATCCCCATCCCTGTCAGGACAGCCGTTAAACTGAGCCAAACCTGCTGTATCAGGGCATTGGTCTTTTGCATCTTCTATACCGTCTCTATCCCTATCAGGGCAACCGTTAAAGTCCCAAATACCGGGTACATTTTTGCAACGGTCGCGGCGGTCTGATACTCCGTCTTTGTCTCTGTCCCGTGGGTTGCGTTTATAAATAGGCACGTACAAGCCTGCATAAAAATCAAGCCCGTACACGTTCTTTTTACGAATTAAACCCGAAATATTATCAGAGCCGATGTACACAGGGCCAAAACGCAGCATGGCTCCTAACGTTAAGTTTCTGTAATCGTTGTTTAGAATAATCGGCATTGATGCTTCAAACCAATTGGTCTCGTAGCGCGGTGTAACCGCTAACATCGAAAACTGGCGCGAACCGATAGCTCCTTTTTTGCGCAAACCTTGCAACCAAAGTACGTTTACATATACGTTGTCGATTACTTTAACATCTGCTTGAAGGTTAATTGCCGTGGGTAGTTTTGAAGTTATTTCATTGGTTTGACTTTCAAAACCAAACACTGTTCCCACAGCACTGTCAAAACGATTGAATACACTTTGTCCGGGGCCTAATGAATCAAAATTATCGAAAATTTTACCTACAGTATCTAAGCTACCCCAAGTAACCACCTTGTTTTTGGCAATTACATTATTTCTAACATACTGCTGATTGCTGTAACGAATGCTTCCAAAATCCATCAAAGTACCGCTAATTCTAAGCAGGTACTTGTTTTTGGTTTTGTCCCAACGTTCTTTACCGTCAAGGGTATATTTATATTTATCGTGGTTAGGTCTCAACTCATACGTTACACCCAAATCAAGTCCAAATCCTTTACCCAAACGGTTAGAGCCAAACATTTTATTAAAGCCCGGATTATCAAAATCACCCGATTGGTTGCGGTAGTAACCTTCGTTTACATAACCGTAACTAATGTTAGTATTATCAAAAGTAAGGCTGTCTTCACCTGAAATTTTAACACCGTTTCCGCCTTCGTTTTTAAGGTAAAAGGTATACAACCCCGATAAGTGTTTGTAGGTGATACCCGCTTTTAAGAAGTGTTTTTTATTGTCTAACAACACAGTGGCGTAGGTAAAACTCATTTCGGTAAACGCGTTTACGTTAATACCAAAACGGGTTTGTTTGTATAGTTCTTCAATGTTCAAACCATCAGGTCCCTCAAAACCATCGGTAGAATCATCCAAACCCCAGCGTATCATCCTTGCAATGGGTTGCGACACATCCACTGCCTGAAAAAACACACGGCTGCGCGTACTAAATGCAATGGCATGCTTTGGGTGCAGCGATATCATAAATGAGGGGCCACGGGTTTCGTTTGAAAAGTTTACCACTTTATCTTTCCCGTTCAGGTTCTCAGTCACGTTTTTGATACTAAGAGTAGTATCATTCTCTCTTAAATACTTCAGCAGTGTTTTTTCACCGCTAAAACTAATGTAGTTGTTGTAAAAATTGGTTCCGGTACCAAAAAGATTAATGTGGGCTGCTAACCGACTATCAACAATAGTCGCTGGGTTTAAGTAAATCCCATTTACACCTGCTCTGTTTCCGGTCGAAAGGCCGATCCAGTTTTGTGCTTTTACTGCATAGCAAAAGCAAACCAATAAGGCCAAAAATATAGGTTTTTTCATAGGCTAGTTAAAACAAGAGGTTCAAAGGTACACCAAATATAAGTTCCTTATCGCGGGTTATTGAACCCTTTCTGAAAAAAATGCGTGTTTGTGCACGTAAAAAACCTGTTATTTGAAACTGGAATTACACAACACTTTAAACCTACTATAACTAACTGTACTTACATGAGTAGCTTGCAATACCGTATTTTGGCAATTGCCTCTTTTATTGCCGCCTTAGCAATTATAATCGGTGCTTTTGGAGCACATTACTTAAAAACCATTTTAGAAGCCTCAGAATTAAACAGTTTAGAAACCGGTGTGCGCTACCAAATGTATCATGCCTTTGCCATTTTGTTTTTATCCTTGCAAGCTGCAAAAGCTAAACCGGCTACCATAAATACTGTACTGTATTTATTTATTGCAGGTGTTATTTGCTTTAGCGGCTCTATTTATGTGTTTACTGCATTAACAATACTTGATGTAACTATCCCTGCGTTTGTAAGGCTTATTACACCCGTAGGCGGATTGCTTTTGGTTACTGCTTGGGCCGTATTGTGTTCAAACAGCATCAAGCATTTGTACCAACGCAACAAGGAGCGCAACTCGTAACATATTATTAATTTAAATTGCTTACCTTTATGGGGTGGTAAGGCCCATAATGAAAACAATTTATTTTCTTCGTCATGCCAAATCAAGTTGGAAAGATGCCGAGCTTTCTGACATTGACCGCCCACTCAACAAGCGTGGAAAACTAAATGCGCCCCTTATGGGAAGACACATGCGCAAACTAAAAGTAAAACCACAGCTCATCATTTCAAGCCCCAGCAAACGTACCATGACCACCGCCCTTATTGTAGCCGATAAAATTGGTTATGAAGAGCGGAATATTAAAATTGATATGCACCTGTACGGTGCCAACGTGGCTCAAATAGCGCAATTGGTGCATCATTTGGATGATAATCTGAAAAAAGTAATGATTGTAGGGCATAACCCAGCGTTTACTTTAATTGTTGATTATTTTACCGGAAAACCTATTGATAACCTGCCTACCTGCGGATTGGTGCAAATTGATTTTAAGGCCAAAACATGGAAAGAAATTGTGCCCAAGGCAGGCAGCTTGGAGCTGTTTGAGTTTCCAAAAAAGGTAGAAGACCTTGAAAAGAAAAAGGTGAAAAAAGAAGCCTGAGCCTTTCTAAACTCGTCATTTCATAGCCCCTAAACCATCTACTTTTTAGTATGTTTGCCTATCCTAATGTCCTTGCTCGAATTTTATACTGAACATACCCACGCCGAGCGCCAAACCTTGTTTGCAGAAGTTATACTGCCCCTGCATCTGCCCAAAAGCTATACTTACCGCATACCGTTTGAGTATAATACCGCAGCACAAGTAGGCAAGCGGGTAATAGTGCAGTTTGGCAAGCGAAAAATTTATGCAGGCATCATAAAATCAATGGCTACCGAGCCGCCCAAAGGCTACGAAGCCAAGTACATACTGCACGTATTAGACGATGAACCGATAGTAAACGCCACTGCCCTATCGTTTTGGCAATGGATGGCTGGGTATTATATGTGCCCTGCGGGTGATGTGATGAACGCCGCCCTTCCCGCTGCCCTGAAACTTGAAAGCGAATCGAAAATTAAGTGGAACGAAGAGGCCGAAGGCGTTGAGGGGATTGAGCTGAGTACCAAAGAACAAACCCTGCTGTTTGCCATTAAAGGCGCAAAAGAAAAAGAAATATCGCTGGGCGAAGTAGCCGATATTCTCAACATAAAAAATACATTCCCCGTAATACGCTCCTTGTTTGATAAGGGATTGATTATCATTAACGAGGAAATAAAAGACCGCTACAAACCCAAAACGCGCACCCAAATAACCCTTAGCCCCCAATACAGCAACAACAGCCCTGAATTGAAACCGTTGTTTGAAGGCCTTGAAAAACGTGCCCCCCGACAACTGGAAATACTGCTACAGTATTTTAACCTGAGTTTTGAGCAGGATGTAATTTATAAAGACGAGTTAATTACAGAAACTACCCACCGTGCGGCCTTGAACACGTTGGTGAATAAGGGTATTTTTATTGAAACCGAAATTATTATCGACCGCCTTTTTGCTGAAAGCAATGCCACCGCACAAAACACATTAAACAGTGAGCAGCAAAAAGCCTTTGCGGATATTAACAACCACTTTGCCGATAAAGATGTGATATTGCTACACGGTATTACCGGCAGCGGCAAAACCCACGTGTACGTTGAGTTGATAAAACAAGCCATTGCACAAGGCAAACAAGTGCTATACCTGCTACCCGAAATTGCCCTTACCGTTCAGTTGGTAGGCAGGTTGCGTGCCCACTTTGGTAACAGCGTGTTGGTATCGCACTCACGGTTTAATGAAAACGAGCGGGTAGAAATATGGAAAAAGGTAGCCGAAGAAAAGGCACACATCATAGTGGGGCCACGCTCGGCGGTGTTTTTACCGTTTCAAAACCTTGGGCTGGTGATTGTGGATGAGGAACACGAGGGGAGCTTTAAACAGTTCGACCCTGCTCCGCGCTATCACGGCAGGGATGCTGCTATTTTTCTTGCCCACTTGTGGAAGGCGAAAACCCTGTTGGGAACTGCCACCCCATCGGTAGAGAGCTATTACAATGCAAAAGCAGGTAAATACGGGTTGGTAAAATTAGAGAACCGCTTTGGCAACTCGCACCTGCCGCAAATAATTACCGCTGATATGGCCGATGCAGGCAAAAAAAACCTGCTCAAAGGGCCTTTTACCGTGTTTTTGCTGGATAAACTAAACGATGCGTTAGCACAGCAAGAGCAAGCCATTTTATTTCAAAACCGCAAAGGGTTTGTGCCGCTAACGGTGTGCAAAACCTGCGGTTGGGTACCCAAATGCGAAAACTGCGATATCAGCCTCACCTATTATAAGTTTCAAAACAGCTTTAAATGCCAGTTTTGCGGTTACAATCATGCCCCCTACAAAGCCTGTGAAGCCTGTGGCAGCCATCACCTTGAAATGACAGGGTATGGTACCGAGCGCATTGAAGAGGAATTGCAATTATTATTGCCCAATGCCCGCACCGAGCGGTTTGATTTAGAAAATACCCGTACCAAAAATGCGTATTACCGCATCATCCGTGATTTTGAAAGCAAGGATATTGATGTGCTGGTGGGTACGCAAATGGTAGCCAAAGGGCTTGATTTTGAAGATGTGCAACTGGTGGGCATTTTGGATGCCGACCAACTGCTGCACCAACCTGATTTTAGAGCCAACGAACGGGCGTTTTACTTGATGGCACAAGTAGCCGGTCGTGCAGGACGTAGGGAAAAAGAAGGTGTGGTGGTATTGCAAACCCGCCGCCCGCACCACCCTACCATACAGTATGTGATACAGCACGATTACGAAAGTTTTTATCAAAGCGACCTTGCCGAAAGATTCCGTTTTAATTACCCGCCCTATTTTAAACTGATTAACCTGCGGATAAAAAATAAAGAGGCCGAAGCAGTAGAGAATGCGGCACAACAGTTGGCACACCTGCTGCGCGAAAAATTAGGCGACCGTGTACTGGGGCCGCAAGCCCCCTACATATCGCGGTTAAAAACCTTATACATTCGCAACATTTTGATAAAAATCGAACGCGAACGGGTATCGGTAACTTGGGTAAAAGACACCATCCATCAGTGCATAGAAGCCTTTATGCAAACCAAAGAAAACCGCAAAACCATCGTACAGGTAGATGTGGATGCTTATTTTTAGTGGGACATTACACCGATGTTATTTCAGTTAGCAAGTACATAAACAACCTCATTTCCAACTTCTACCAAATCATCATTTAGCGGAATTAAGGCAAGTGTTTCCTGGGTTAGTTTGTACTTGTAATATTTAGTGTTTTTTTGGTTTGATATAGTTAATACGCCATTATAATCTGCACTCCATACATTTAAATTATAATGAGAATATCCTTCAAAGCCCTTTAATAATCTGTTGGGTAAACCAAACTCAATAATTTCTTCGGGGTTGTTTTTATTGCAATATTTACCCGCAATAAGTGCTTTGTTGTATTTAGCCACACGCTGTTCTACGCCGCCTCCGTTTTTTTCTTTAGTATACCTGTATCTTTTCCCTGTAGTGGTAGCGCAAATAAACTCGTTCTTGCCATTAAAACCCTCTATAGTAAAGCCAATTTTGCTATCAAATTCAGACACAAAACTATATGTGTTTTTCACGCTGTCGTACTCACCATAAAACATGCACGAACCCGCTTCGTACGACGATGCCAAAACAGGACAGGAATCAGAACTGATAAAATCATCGTCAAAAGTAAATATCCCAAAGGGGCTTACATCTGCATCAGGCACTATATACTCTTTCCTTGCCTTCACTAAATCAAAGTAGCCTTCATTATCCCACGTACCCAAAAGGGCTTTATCTAAAGCATTTTTCTTTTGTGCAACGGCTTTGCTATAGGTTTTAGGGGCGTGTTTTTGCTCTTTGCCACAACCTGCTGATAGCGCAATTAATAGCCAAACAAACACTGTTGCTACTTTTTTAACCCAACTCATCCCCTCAAATATAAAATACAATGCCACAAACCTCAAAATCTCCAATTATGCTTATAAACATCAATTGCCATGAGTTTATACAGCAGCCCCCAAGCCGCCCTCGACGATTTGGAAAGTGTAATTAACACACTAACTGAAGAATTGCAGCTATACGCCCAACGTCCCCAACCCAACGGTGCATACCTTGATAAGCAGAACCGCCACATACACCGCTTAACGGATATTTACAACGGTATCACCGCTTTTCAGCATTACGATGCTTGGACAGCCCTTGAAACCCTAATGAAACGCCTGCAACAAACTGACCCAAACATTAGCGGCTACTACATACACCTGCGCACCCAACCCCACGGAAACAATTTTGCTTTGATAGAATACAACCCGTTTT
>WBUR01000056.1 GCA_008933615.1 bacterium
GAACGAATGGTTAGGTTTTATCGGTGGCATGTTAGCAATTCTTGGAGTGTTAATGTTAGCTGCAGATAAAGGCGCTTTATGTTTGACCATAAGTGCCATAGATACTTTACCTGAAGATGAATTTGTAAAAATGATGCCCGGTTTACTCGCCATGTTTGGGAAAGAAGGATGGTTAATTTTGATTTGGGGGCTCCTTTTATTACCCATGGGTTTTATTATTCAGGCAGTGGGTTTACTCAAGTCCAGGAGTCTGGCAACATGGCAAAGTATTTTATTTTTAATCGGAGTACTTTTCATTGGAACTCCTGACGGTGTTGAAATCATCAATTTATCAGCAGCAATTTTGATGGCGATTGCATTTGTACCATATGGAATAAAACTTATCAAGCAAGATAATGGCAAACAAGTGTGAAGGAGATTTTGATATCTGAATTGGCGTTACGGACAGTGCTTTGGTTGCAACGCGGCTATATGACTAAAAAACTATATTTGAAAATGAAAGAAAATATATTATGAACAAAAAATTTCTTGTATCGGGTTTAATTACGTCTGTATTTAACCTTCTGCTTCAAGCAGCTGCCTTTATATTTATTTTAAAAGACATCTATCAATCATATCCTGCTGTATCGGAAGAATTTATGAAGCAACTTCACCGACCAGCTGACCAGTTAATAGCTTGGGCTATGGTTATTACCTCATTATCTATGGGCTTTCTAATAACGACAGTAATTAAATGGTCTGGAGCAAGAACTTTTGCTTCTGGTCTAAAGTATGGATTTATATTCGCATTACTTTTTTGGGGCTCCGTAAACTTTGGATTATATGCATCATCAAATTTTTTTTCTCAGGCAACAGTATTTGTTGATTATGCTTGCAGTGTAACAGCAATGACAATTGCAGCAGCTGTAGCAGCCTGGTTATTAGGCGGAGAACAAACAAGCAATAACTTAAAGGAGAGTTAAAAACCATGGAGAACAAATTGATTATTACCGTTTTACTTTTTGTTGGCATCACAACCAACATATTTGCACAAAAAATAGATTTCTCAAGCTATTTAGCTTCCGGCGGGCGGGTACATACATCGACTGCTTCTGTTGTGGATAAGAATGGAAATATATTTGTTGCTGGCGGTACAAGAGATGGGCTAAAGGTAACAAAAGATGCTTTTCAAAAAATTTATAATGGGCATACTAAAGATGATATGGCCGGAGGTGATGCATTTCTAATGAAATTGTCACCGAGTGGAGAAATGATTTACTCAACTTATATTGGCGGTTCGGGGTCAGAGTTCTATTGTTTACAAATTACTCTTGATGATTTTGGAAATGTTTATGTTGGCTTTACAACAGATTCGCCGGATTTGCCGGTTTCAAATAATGCTTATCACAAAACAAAAAAGGGGGACAATGATCATTACATAATAAAATTCAGTAATGATTGCAACTATATTGCTTCCACTTATTTCGGAGGTTCAGGTTCTGATCACTGGACAAGACTAGCATTTCATAATAATACCTTGTATTTATTTGGAAAAACCAAGTCGCTCGATTTCCCCACAACACCAAAAGCTATTCAAAAAGAGTATGATAATTCTGCACCGCCTGATAGCAACAATCGTTACTTAGTTGGGGACATTACAATTACTGCTTTATCATTGAGTCTTGATAAAGTTTTATATTCTACATATTTAGGTGGAAAATCCTTGGACTATATTCGATCATGCTCCTTCGATTTAAATGGGAAAATTATTTTAGTTGGTGCAACTCACTCTGATAATTATCCTGTTACAAAGGATGCATATCAAAAATCTATGAGTGGAAAACAGGATGGTTTTTTTACCATCATCAATAATAATCTCTCGAAGATTTACTATTCGACTTTTATCGGCGGTGACTCAACAGATCAAGTCAATTCAATAATTGTTGAAGATGCAAATAATATTAGTCTCACCGGTCAAACAAAGTCACCTAATTTTCCAGTAACATTTGACGCTTTAAATGGGAAATATTTTGGGGGAAATTCTGATGGTTTTATCATGAAATTTAATTTGGAATCGAATAAGCCCTTATATTCATCTTTCATCGGCGGTTCAAAAACAGATTGGCTTAATTATGTTGCAAAAACCGATAAGCAAAAATATCTGTTAGTTGGCAGCACCGTATCAAAAGATTTTCCGGTTACTAAAGATGCGCTATACCCATCCATCGATGGCGGAATGGATTTGGTGATATTACTGCTGGACAAAACTATGAAGAATATAGAATATTCTTCATACGGAGGAGGATCAAAACAGCGAATTATGGATCCAACCGTCAACTATGTCAAAGATAGTAAGTTGGTAATATCATCCATGTGTATTTCCCCGGACTTCCCTGTAACATTGAAATATGTTGAACCGGATAGCACTTGGACGAATTGTATATGGAAGCTTGATCTGAACACTAATTAAAAAAGATACTCTACAGAAATGTTTTTGGTCTTTGGGACTTTTAATAAAGGAATTAGATAATGACAGCATTAGTGGTCGGAGCGAATGGCGCTACAGGGCGCGAACTGGTAAGAGAGTTATTGAACCGAAATGTAAAAGTTAAAATCATTGTCCGGGGGACAGAAAAAATACCCAATGAGATAAGGACTCATCAAAACCTAACTATAAAAGAAGCAAGTATTCTTCATTTGAGTGAAAATGAGTTGTTGAGTTACATAAAGGACTGTGATGCGGTCGCATCGTGTTTGGGACACAACTTAAGTCTAAAGGGTATCTTTGGAAATCCTAAAATGCTTGTAACAGATACTGTGAAAAAATTGTGTGATGCAATAAAAGAGAACAACCCTACTAAACCTGTAAAATTTGTTTTAATGAATACTACAGCTGTTAACAATAAAGATATGAGCGAAAAATTAGCGTTTCTTGAGAAATCAGTTTTTTCGCTTTTACGAAACCTTTTACCACCTCAGCTAGATAATGAACGAGCAGCAGATTATTTAAGAACAGACATTGGCAATAATAATAAAACCATAACGTGGTCTATTGTCCGACCGGATACGCTCATAAATGAAACTACTGTTTCCGAATACAGTATATATCCTTCACCCATTCGAAGCCCAATTTTCGATGCCGGCAAAACAAGTAGAATTAATGTCGGGCATTTTATGTCTGAATTAATAACAAATGATAATATTTGGGAGAAATGGAAAGGAAAAATGCCGGTGATATACAATAGGTCAAACAGTCAATCCTAATCCAGGGTCGCTTGATCGCAACAGTTTAGATCTAAATTGTAATATTCTTGTACCACAAAAAAACACTCAATTTATTTATAACTTTTGAAGGAAAACTTTATGAAAATGATTTTATTCTCTATCTTTTCTTTATTCTTGGTAAGCGCTGTTTTTGCACAAACAATCCCTGCCGATAGTTTATATCTGGGGCAAACTCCTCCGGGAGATACTCCTAAAATATTTAACCTGTCTGTAAGCCCGGGATTCTTTGCCGCCGAAAGGATCGCAATTTCTAATGATGGCAAAGAAATTTATTATTCAGAGTTGAAAGGTTATTACCCTATCAATACTCCAAGCATCAAGAATTATAGATTCGTAGACGGTAAATGGACGGAGCCATTCAATTTATTTGAAGGTTATTGTGCTCCTGCATTATCCGTTACAAGCGATACGATGTATTTTGAAAAGGAAAATTCCGAAACATTTTTTTCTGCAAAAAAGGGTTTGAGTTGGACTGAACCAAAAAGAATTCTGTCTAAACTCGACTCAGCACATTATCTGCAAGTTACAAATAAAGGAAATCATTATATTTCATCGCGGCCCAAAAACACCATCGGCGTGAGTGACTGGTGTATGCTTGAGTTTAACGGTTCTGATACCACAGCAGTCGGTTTGGGAATGCCATTAAATACGGCCTGGGATAATTTGGATTTTTTTGTTTCTAAAGATGAAACATTTATGATTGTAACAACACCTTTCGGACTAAGTATCAGTTACCCAAAAAAAGATGGCAACTGGACAAATCCAAGAGGGTTAGGTTCAAAAATAAATTTCGGGCTTGGTATGTGGGGCCCTTTCGTGACCCCTGATAATAAGTACCTGTTCTACACAACTGGAACGAAACAAGATTACTCCGATGTCAAAGTGTATTGGGTTTGTGTTGACGGTCTGATTGACAGTTTAAAACACACAAATATTCCGCCTTATGTAAAAAACAAAATAAAAAGCCAAACCGGATTAGTTGGAAATGCATTCAGTTTTACAATTCCGGACGATACATTTTTTGATGAAGACAGCGACAATACGCTTGCTTATTCTGTAACCTTAATCGATGGGAGTCCTTTGCCTTCGTGGTTGAGTTTTAATGCTTCTACAAAAACTTTTTCAGGCACACCAACAGTGGTGGGAGAACTCAAGATCTTAGTTACAGCTGCGGATGCAGGACAAGCTTCAGGTTTAGGCGCATTTAGATTGTTAATAACCGCCAAACCCTAATAATAATAACCTCGGATAGCATCATGGACATTTATGCACCACAATGATCGAGAACCCTGGAAAATGAAACATTTTTTGATAAATTGAATGTTTTTATGGGAACTCTGAAGAGGGTTTTTTTTCTTGTATCAAATCCATCATTAAAACAATATTTTTACACTTTTATTGAAACAATTATTTCTTAGTCGCGTATTTTTATGTGGTTGCCTCCGGTTTGAGGTTCATTTAAAATACAGCGGGTGATTTTATGCGTAATGACATTAAAAAATTCTGGGTTGTTCTGTTAATGACCGCTTCCTGCGCAGGTCCGCTTTTCTCGCAGTATGTGATCGCAGACCTTGGTAATTTTGATATGGACAAGGTTTATGTAAAAGGATTTACGGTCAAGCGTACGGCAACTATCACCATTGACGCCGTCGGCGTGATGTCAAGATCTGAAAAATGGAATCGTTGGAACCCCATGATCGCCTATGGCTGGATATTAAACAGTGACACCAAAGAGATTGTCTGGGAAATGCGGCCAAATAATATCAGTTCCGAATCGGGCACAAACAATATCGTTTACCAGGGAACCATGGCTCTTCAGCCTGGAAATTACGAAGCTTATTTTTCCACGTACGGCCAAAAAATTATCAGAATATCCCGCTCGGACAGTTATATGGGCGAATTCTTCAAAAACCTGGTAAAAGTTTTTGTTGAAGATGGCGATATATACAGAGATGCGGATAAATGGAAATTGAGAATTGTCACCAATTCATCTGCGGATAATTTTGCATCGTTTGACGGATCGAAATCCAAAAAAGTAATATGCGCATTGACCGGCGCCCGAGACAGCGACTATCTTGAAAAAGGATTCACGCTTGAAAAAGATATGAAGGTCAGAATATACGGAATTGGAGAAGGACAGGATAGGCATATGTATGATTTCGGATGGCTTACCGACGATAAGACGGCAAAAACAGTTTGGGAAATGCGTTTTGAAAACACATCCCATGGCGGCGGCGCAGAGAAGAACAGGTCTTATTCTGGTATTCTTAATTTACGCGCGGGGAATTACGTCGCAACATACGTTACCGACGATTCTCATTCATTCACAGAATGGAATATGCAGCCGCCGTACGACCCGGCTAATTGGGGTGTGACGGTGAGCGTGCTGGACGAAGAAGACCTGGCATATGTGCGAGATTACAAAAAATCAAAAAAACAGGAAATTATTTCTATTACGCGAGTAGGCGATAGTGAATTCAAGTCAGAGGGATTCTCGCTTTCTAAAACTACCGATATTTTGATTTATTCGCTGGGTGAAGGCCGCGACCACCGGATGTATGATTACGGTTGGATCACAAATGCGGAAACGGGCCAAACTGTTTGGAATATGCATTATTCAGATACTAAATTTGCCGGCGGGACAGAAAAGAATCGGCTGTTTGAAGGAACGGTTACTTTAGAACCGGGCAATTACTTAGTCAATTACAAAACCGACGGTACTCATTCATATGATGATTGGAACGACGATCCCCCATATAACCGGAGCAAATGGGGAATTACGCTTAGCTTGGTCAATAACAACGATGCAAAAAATTTGTCCAAATACAGAGAAAGCGAAGATGAAAACCTTCTTGCGCAGATCATACACGTCGGCGACGACGAGTACCGCACAAAAGACTTTACCCTCAACAGTACCACCAAAGTTCGGATATTATGTTTAGGTGAAGGCAAAAGCGGGCACATGTATGATTATGGCTGGATCAAAAACGCATCCACAGGACAAACCGTTTGGGAGATGACCTACGGAATGAGCCAGAGCGCCGGCGGCGCACGCAAGAATAGAATTTACGACGGTACGATCTATTTAGATGCCGGAAAATACGAGGTAGTGTATATCAGTGACGGTTCCCACTCGTTTGAAGACTGGAATGACGATCCACCCTATCAGCAGGATAAATGGGGAATCACGGTTAAAGTTATCAAATGACAGTTAGTTTTTCATCCCACTTAAGCGATCTCCCTCCGGAAATCGCTTTTTTTATTTTTTCCAAATCCGGGTTGTAATTAAAAAAAATAATTGTACATTTTATATGTAAGCCAAATCGAGGAGAGACCCCCTATGTTTGATCGAATCAAATTTCAAATACAGCCGAAATCGGTTCGCGTCACAGTGGACCCTTTTTTTGCAAACGATTATGTTCTCTACCATGAAGTAAACGGCGAGATACATCTGCTGGAAAGGGATATGGAAGGATTCGAGACCAGCGAAGATATGTGTATATACGACACGTCAAAAGAGATTCAGTACGATATAGATAAAAAAGAAAACAATTTTACAATAACGGTTGAGGAGATGGATCTCGACACGCTTCTCTTTATCGGCCTGCCCCGCGAGGCATTAGATCAAATTATTCTGCTAAAAAAACGGGTTATTAATCCTCGATGATAAAAAAAGCCGTCTTTAAAGGCGGCTTTTTTTTAAGTGCCTATCGGGTTTACTCACCTACGTCATGGTGAGCCCTTCGGCAGGGCTCAGGACAAGCTTGTCGAGCCATGACAAGTATAGTAAATTCAGCCTTCGACTTCGCACTTCGGCTGAAGGTTTTTCTTATTTATGAGCCAACCCGATAAGCATGTTTTTTTATTATTTTATTTCCAGAATTACCGCCTGAATGTCTAGGCTCTTTATGTAACTGTTGAACTTTGGCAATTCGATTTCCCTGAGCCGCATCCAAATTGATAGTTGTTTGTCAATCTGAGTTGACAAAAAATCAAAGACATCATACGATTGATTCGTCGGCTTCGAATCCGCAGACGCAACCGCACTGGCGAGCGAGGCCAATTTATTATTTAGCTTCATGGGATAATTGAGTACATCCTGATTACTTTTGATCTTGGTTTGAATGAGTTCGTTTTCCACAAACGTCAAACTATCAAGCAGGGGTTTCGCAAATTCTTTGATTTGTCTTACGATGATCGTATCCTTTATTTTTCCTGAAAATTCATTGATCTGCTTTTGAATCTCCCGAATTGAATTTATCGTCTTATGGGTTTCGGTAAGCTTTGAATTTATCTTCAACAACAAGTCCAATTGCAATACCAAATCTTCCTCGCTTGCGTCAACTCTGGGATCCTTTTTGATTTCAAATGATTCCGTCTGCGTAAATGCCCCGCAGGTCAGGCGCACACGATACGTCCCTGGAAGCATTTTTGGGCCGGCTATGGAACCATCCCAAAAAATGGCGCCGGGAACTTCTTCCGCATCGGGATAACGCATATCCCAAACAAAACGGTTCATCCCCGTATCGGAAGGAACCACGCCCATCCGCGTTTCTTTTGGTTTTTCATAAAATTCTTCCGATGGTTTTATTGCTTTCCCTCTTTTGTCTTTTATGCTGGAATAGGTTATGATAGTTTTTCCCGTTTCATCCATGAAATCTAAAGTAATTTCGTCCTTCGGTTTTTCCTGAAAATAATAATTCACCAATACGCCATTGGGCGGATTCTGACCTAATGCCAATCCCGGGCGCAAATATTGAAAACCTTCCTTACGATAGGCAAAACGCGGTTTATACAAATGTTTATCTGACTTTGCAATTGCATCGGATAATTGATGCAAAGGCGATAAATCATCCAATATCCAAAATGAACGCCCATGCGTGGCGACAACAAGATCCATATCCCGTGCCTGCACGGCAATATCGTGAATTGGCGTAACGGGCAAATTCAACTGCAGCGACTGCCAGGATTCGCCGGCATTGAAAGAAATATATATTCCGGTTTCAGTACCGGCGTACAGTAATCCATTTCGATTTGGATCTTCTCGAATAACCCGCGTATACGCGCCGGATGGAATTCCATTGGTTATTTTTTTCCACGTTTTTCCAAAGTCGTTCGTTTTAAAAAGATAAGGCTGAAAATCATTCAGTTTATATCGCGTGGCGGCCAGATACGCCGTTCCCGCATCAAACGGCGACGCTTCGATCATACTGACAAGAGCCCATTCCGGAAGATCCTTTGGTGTTATATTTTTCCAATCAAATTTTTCGTCGCGTCGAATATGAACCAGACCATCGTCACTTCCGGTCCAGAACAAACCCTTTTCTTTTGGCGATTCCGCCAACGTAAAAATCGTATTGTAAAATTCAACGCTGGTGTTGTCCTTCGTTATCGGCCCGCCGGAGGCCTTTTGTTTATTTGTATCATTTCGCGTCAGATCAGGACTGATAACGTTCCAACTTACGCCTTCATCGGTACTGCGCAATACATTTTGAGCCGTTACATACAATGTATTCTGATCATGTTGCGAAATGATGACCGGATAGGTCCATTGAAAGCGGTATTTCGAACCCAGCGTACCTGAACCGATCGGCGAATCTGGCCACACAGAAATATTCTGTTCCTGCTTTGTCAGATGGTTGTACTTTGTAAGGTAACCGCCATAACTGCCGCCGAATGTGATGTGTGGTTTTTCCGGATGAACAGCAATATATCCGCTTTCGCCGCCCGCCACGGGATGCCAATCCGTAAAATCAATGCCCCAACTATTCGTTCGACTGACAATGTCAATTGTGCTGTTGTCCTGCTGCGCGCCGTACACGTGGTAAGGAAATTGATTGTCAACGGTTACGTGGTAAAACTGAGCTGTTGCGATATCCTGATCCGTCCATGATTTACCGCCGTTGTACGAAACGACCGCGCCTCCGTCATCCGCGATGATCAAGTTGTTCTGATCATGGGGATTGATCCATAGATCGTGATGGTCGCCATGCTGTGAAGGCATAGATTTGAATGTTTTCCCGCCATCCATAGATTTAAAAAACTGCACATTTAAAACGTATACCGTTTCGGAATTTTTCGGATCCGCGTAGATATGACTGTAATACCAAGCGCGCTGCCGGAGGTTTCGCTCTTCATTGGTGCGCATCCACGTTGCGCCTCCATCATCGGAACGAAATACTCCGCCGCGTTCCGACTCGACGACAGCCCAAACTCGGTCGACCTGAGCCGGTGAAACTGCAATTCCTATTTTTCCGACAATACCTTTCGGCATTCCCGGATTTTTTGTGAGTTCAGTCCACGTATCGCCTCCGTCAGTCGATTTATACAAACCGCTTCCCGGGCCGCCGCTGGACATGCTCCATGGATTACGATATGCTTCCCACAATGCCGCATACAGGACTCGCGGGTTATTGGGATCGATCTGCATATCCACCGCGCCGGTTTTATCATCTTTGAACAAGACGTTTTTCCATGTGATGCCGCCGTCTAGTGAACGGTAAATCCCCCGCTCTTTATTTTGTCCAAAGACCTGCCCCATTGCCGCAACATAAACTACGTCTGGGTTTTTTGGATGAACGGCAATTTTTCCAATGAATTGAGTTTCTTTCAACCCGACATGGCTCCATGTTTTACCGGCATCCTGGGATTTATATATTCCGTCACCCGGTGAGATATTCCCGCGAATACAGGATTCCCCTGTGCCGACATAAATCACATTAGGATCCGATGCGGCTACTTCAATGGCTCCGACGGAACTACTCTTTAAAAATCCATCCGAAACGTTACTCCACGTAATACCTCCATCATCAGTTTTCCAAATGCCTCCGCCCGTGGCTCCGAAATAGAATGTATAAGGCTGATCTGCATGACCTGCAACGGCAATGGACCGCCCGCCACGAAATGGGCCGATATTCCTCCACTGCATAGACTTGAACAGACTGACGTCGTAGACTTTGGCTGATGTGTTTTTTTCTTTTTGTTGGGATACGACCAGCCGGCTACCTGGAGGATATAGGAATAATAATATCAGGATCATTTTTTTCACGATGAAGTCTCCTTGTTAACGGAAAGAAATTGATTTTTAATATTAACGTTTTATATTAGGCTGATTAAAAAGGAACCGTATGTGCCGTTTAGTTATTTATAAAGGCGGCGCGCTGCCCATCAGCAAAATAGTGCTGGATCCGCCGCATTCGTTATTCAAACAAAGTTATGAAGCCGATGAAATGTTATCAGGGCGTCTTAATGCCGACGGATTCGGTTTCGGTTGGTACCATCGAACATTAGATCCGTCTCCCGCCATCTATACTAATACCCAGGCAATATGGCATGATGTGAATGTGCTGCGTATGATGAATAAGATTTCATCCGAACTTATTTTCGCCCATGTTCGGGGCGCATCGGAAGGCATGCCCGTCACGTCAACCAATACACATCCGTTTAGTTATAGGAATTTTTTGTTTATGCACAATGGCGCTATTGACGATTTCCGAACAAAAGTATTCCCCGCGATTGCGCCGGACATTTATGCTCCGTTGTGGGATCATATTAAAGGTAATACCGATTCAGAGCATGTCTTTGGGCTCTGGCTGAGTTTTCTGAGCGCAGAGAACAAAGCAACATTCACTCTAAATGAACAGGTAGCTGCTTTGCGTAAGACTATTTCCCATCTGGAGATTATTGCGAACAAAAATAAAATAGATATGGTATTAAATATCGGGATATCTGACGGAATCAACGTCATTGCCTTGCGCCATCATTTCGGAAGTAGAAAGGCGACGTTGTATTATATCGACGATTCTGCGGTATTTCCCGGCGCAAAAATCATCGCATCCGAGAAACTGAATGACGAAAAGAATTGGAAAACCGTTCCGGAGAGATCCTTCGTTACCATTGATTCAAATAATGCATTAGAAATATTACCGCTTTAAGGCGCGCGTAATCCGCACCATTTCCTCGCATCCGGTTTTCAATTGAGCCAATATTTTTTCATCTTTCAATTTTCCATTTTCGTCAAACGCTTTGTCCGCAAAAGACAGCATCACCGATTGCGGAATCGTGATAATATTGAAAATCACCAGCGTCTGACGAAGCGCATAAATTCCTCGGATGGCGCCGAATCCTCCTGTTGATGCGCCCATAATAAAAGCCGTTTTGTTATGCAATGGTTTTTCCGGGCTGCGGGATATCCAGTCGATTGCATTCTTAAGGCCGCCGGGAATGCCGTGATTATATTCCGGTGTAGCTATTACTAACGCATCGGCAGACTTGATGCGCGTCGACAATTCGTTCACCGCGTTTGGAAATCCGGCAACCTGCATATCGAAATCATAAACTGGCAGAGCAAGGGATTTTAAATCTATAAGGTCAACGTCTTGGTCCTTCAGGAATGATAATGCATTGATCAAAAGTTTTTTATTATACGAGTCCTTCCGTAAACTTCCCGCAATCGCAGCTATTTTCATAATATCTTTCTTTAGAACATGAAGCTATTTGGCCGGCGGTTTAGTTTTATTCACATCGCCGGCAATAATCATGGCGTCACGGATCTGGTCGGCAATGGCCGTAAGGCCGCCGGGAGAATGCGGCATCAGGATCGTATTGGTATGCGAATGTTCGCCGATATTCTGCAATGTATCGAAATACTGTGTCATCAACACGAGCGTCATGACGTCTTTGGCTGAGGAACCTTCCACCGCTTGCTGAAATTGCTCCACAGAATCCCGTAACCCTTCGATGATCGCCTTACGCTGATCGGCAATACCTTTACCTTGAAGCGCCTTACTTTGCGCTTCCGCCTCAGCCGCTTTGACTTTGAGAATACGATCGGCCTCGCCTTTTTCTACAGCCGCCATTCTCATCCTTGTTGCCGCATTAATCTCGTTCATGGCGTCTTTCACCTTAGAATCGGGATCAATATCCGTAACGAGCGCTTTCAATATGTCGTAACCGAATATTTCCATCGTTTGATTCAGTTCCTGCCTGACAGTATCCGCGATCTCGTCCTTTTTCTCGAAAAGATCATCGAGTTTGAGTTTAGGTACCCGCGCACGCACGAGGTCAAACACATAGGATGTGACTTGCTGATGTACGTTGGTCAATTTATAATAAGCTTCGTACACTTTTTCTGGAATAACGAAATATTGCACGGAGACTTTTAAATGGACGAACACGTCGTCGGCTGTTTTAGTTTCAACAACGACATCTAACTGCTGCACGCGCATATTGATGCGCGTTACCAGCTTGTCGACGATTGGAATCTTGAACCTCAATCCGGGATGCGCCATACGTTTGAATTTTCCGAATCGTTCAATAAGCCCAACGGTTTGTTGTTTCACCACAAAGAAAGCGCCCAAAAAAATAATGAAAAATATAAAGGCTGTAAACGCTAAACAAACGAATGCACCGTCCATGACACAACCTCCTCAATTTTATAGTCAGTACAAGAAAAAAAGATTGATTAGTGGTTCAAAATAAAAAAAAGAATGGAAATTGGCTATACTTATTTATAATATCATCAAAGTTTTTTTGATAAGGAATCCATAAAGCGATGCTTGCCGACCTTTTACCTGAAATTCATCCTTTGACTAACGCGCAGTTGCTGCCGAGGCTTCTGCCATTACTTCGATGTTCGTCGTGCGGGAAAAGTCAGTTCGAGATCCACCGGGACGAGTCAACAGATTTGGATATACAAAACCACTGCGTTGTAGTCTGCGACGCATGTAAATCCTGTTTCAAGTACGAGAATGGTATTCTTGAAATGCTCGTTGAAAAAACGCCCGGTTTGTCCGTGGCTCAAAAAAGTAATTTCATAGGCCTGGTAGCCAATAACTATCAAAAAGGGTGGCGCTCCTGGTGCATGACGATGTTTTGCGGTCAAAAGTGTACAAACGCAATGGAGGCGGAAAAAATAATTCAATTGATAGAATTTGACGAACTCCCGGGAATCCCCGTTTTCGTTGATTTTGGAACCAGCCACGGATTTTATGCCATTGCCATCGCAAAAAAATTAAAGGAAATGAATTCCGCCGGCTTCGTCGTTGCGATCGATTTTTCTAAGAAAATGCTGCGCCAAGCCGCCGCCGCGGCCGAAAAAAATTTAGTAAGCGAGAAAATTATCTGGCTTCTTGCTGACGTTGAATTCTGTCCTCTTCAGAACGAGTCAACAGAAAGGGTTACTTGCGGCGGAAGCCTCAATGAATACCGTCATCCTGAGAAAGCCATTCGCGAGTCCGCACGCATACTAAAATCGGACGGGTCTTACATTACGATGAATTTATTCAGAAAAAATGTAATTACCGGCTGGCTGCTACATTTTGTCCGCCTAACTACGGGTTTGGTTTTCCATTCACAAAAGAATTGGAACCGTTTATTTGCCGATGTTGGTTTTCAGATATCGCAACAAGAAACCAAAGGTATTGTAATGTTTACTGCGTCTAAGAAATGACCGATACCAATAATACGCCTTGGGAATCGCAAATAGCGAACGAACTGGCCAATGCAAAAAAGGCATTATCTGAGAAGAATGACGGCAGAGCAAGGGCGTGCGCGCGACGAGCTGTTGGCGTTATCGTCAAAGAATACTGGGCTCAAAAAAAAACCACCGGTTCTGCCCCCGCTCAATCCGCCGTCGACCGATTAAACGACGTTTCGAGAAACGAACAATTTCCTGAAGACATCAGAAAGGCCGCCCAGCGATTAACCACCAATGTTAAGTATCGGCTCAGTTCCGACTTTACACTTCACCCGGTTCACGATGCTGAATTAATAATAACTTACTTCAAAAACCTGCTTTAAGAGCAACCAAGACTTACAGCTGCCAGAAAAAACTTTCATCTGCAATTTTTTTGTTTCTTTTAATATTTAATAATCGCTTAACAAAAATAATAATGTGATAACAATCACATCATAAGTCACATAAAAACAATTATTAAAAATGTAACTTGAGCAAGCGGCCATTTGGCATGATGATTGTATACTAAGATGCACGTAATTGATGATGATGTTTGGAAACTTTAGAAAATAGATTTGGAGACGACATGAAAGCAATCATTTTAGCGGCGGGACAGGGCAAACGGTTACTTCCTTTAACCCAGGATACACCTAAAACGCTGTTGAACATATCCGGCACCACGATTTTGGAATACCAATTGGTCACCTTAGCGAGTTGCAATGTAAAAGAAGTGGTTCTTGTTGGCGGTTTTAGGGTGGACAAGTTAAAAGATTATGCCGACAGGTATATCGCGTTACACGGATTGGATCTGAAATTAAAAGTAATCAACAATAAAGATTATGCGATCACGAATAACCTGTATTCGTTATGGCTCGCCAAAGACGAAATGACCTCGGATTTTCTCGTGATCAATGGCGACAACGTATTTGACCGCCGAGCAATCGTCAAGATGATACAGCAAAAAGATATTACGGCCGCCGTGGCGATTCACAAAAACCCAGGCTACGATGACGAAGATATGAAAGTTCGTATTGCCGGTTCTAATGTCGTAGAAATCAGCAAAGGCATCGATAACCTAGCCGCCAGCGGCGAATCGATCGGATTAAGATTATTCAGAGGCAAGGGTGTTGCCGCTTTCAAATACGCCATGGACTTAGCGATGATCGAAGACGTCAAGCGCAATGCATACTTCGTGCGCGCAATCCAGCACATGATCGATATGGGCCACAACGTCGGATACGTTGACGTGACCGAATTCAAATACGGCGAATTGGATTTCTTCGAAGACTTGAAAAATCTGGAAATTGAAATGTCCGGTATGATGAAACAATCCATCATGATGCATACGAATCCCGCAAGTCTTTACGCGATCAGCTTGCAGCCGTACCGTTCTGCAGGAATGAAAAAAGCGAGTTAATTTCCAAAACCGTACAGTTTGTATTTGTAAATAAATTAAATTCTTGGTAACATTGGGTTACCAAGAATTTTTTTTTGATACCTATATATGAATATAGCATACATCTCCAACATTGATATTCCTGGCCCAACGGCCATTTCTGAACAGGTTCTCAACAGCTTATCTGCCTTGAGCACTAGCTCATCACATACATTTACACTCATCGTCCCGCGATACGCTCAAAAAAACCTCACACCAAATGACGTAAATACATATTACGGATTAGATAAAACTGTCGATATTAAATTCTTCAATTACTTTTCATTCCTGAGCTCCAAAACCAAAAAGAGAATTCATGCCTTTCTTGCGCCATTATATTGTATGATCAAAGGATACGATCTTCTCTACACGCGTCACCAGGCTATATTATTTTTTTGTCTGCTGATTGGTAAAAGAACGATTTTTGAAACTTACCGTATCGATATTAATTTTAGCTACAGATATTACCTCTGGCGAAAATTTTGTTATTCGCACAAGAAACTTTTCGGCATCGTCACGCATTCTAAAATCGCGCTTGACGCTTTTGTATCCGCCGGATTAGATAAAAAAAAGATCTTTGTTGCCTACAATGGATGCGGTGAAATAATGCCGGCTACAATGGATACACGGCGTGACTACCGGGAACGATTGGGAATTCTTGAACACCGCAAGGTTTTGGGTTACGTAGGCAGAATCGGAACGATGAAGCAAACCGATGTCATCCTTCACGTCGCATCACGCTTTCCGGAATTGACCGTGTTAATTGTCGGAGGGGCGACGCGGAAAGAAGACGACCTGGCTTTTGACGATTTGGTAAAAAAACTTAAGTTGAATAACGTAATCCGCACCGGCGTCGTAAAACCGTGTGAGGTCCACAATTACCTCTGCGCCTCGGATATTCTGATCATACCCCCTTCGTCAGTTCCTATGTTCAAGAGCGGTAAGACCGTATTGCCGTTAAAAACTTTTCTATATCTTGCCGCCAGCAAACCTATTATCGCACCCAATTTGCCTGATATTTCCGAGATCCTAAAACATCAGGAAACTGCGGTATTAGTAGATCCCGACAATTTTGAAGACACAATCACAAAACTAAAGGAATTGTTAAACGACACTCTTTTGCAGTCCCAGTTATCGGAAAAATGCCGGGAAACCGCCAAGAAATTTACCTGGTCAGCTCGCGCAGAAAAAATTGAAGACTTTATAAATATTCAAAACCACAGATTACATACATGATCGGAATAAATTACCCGTTTCATTTTTAGCCATTAAAGATAAGTTGCAATTAAAATGCATGATAAAAAATTAGCGGTAGTTTTTCGAACCAAATTTTTGCCTTATTCTGAAACATTTATTCATGATGAATTACGCCATCATGTAAGATACAATGTGACCGTTTTGACGAAAATGCATCTTAATGAAAATCTATTTCCAGGTCATCAGGTTGTTTCTTTAAAAAACAGAGCCCTATTAAATAGAGTCGAGTCCTATTTGTTTAAGAAGTGGTTCTTTAGTTGGACATTTAACCATGAGTTTTCAGGAAAGAATATAAATGTAATACATGCACACTTCGCAACCGGCGGTGTTTATATGATTCCTTTCTCGCTTAGGTACAAATTGCCTTTGGTTGTGTCGTTGCACGGAAAAGATGTATCACTTTTGATTAGCAAAGATATTTATCTTCCGAAATATAAATTTTATCTGAATAACTATCGAAAGTTATTCAATGTTGCTTCCTTATTTTTGGCAGCCTCTCAGGATCTAAAAGATATTGTTGTTTCATGCGGATGCCCTGAGGAAAAAGTAATTGTATACAGGTTAGGTATCGATTTGACTAAATTTACTCCTAAAGAACACGAGGTGCTAAACACACATAAAGTCGTGATGGTAGGAAGGCTCGTCGAAAAAAAGGGATTTGAATTCGGCATACGGGCTTTTGCAAAAATAATACATCAAGGCGTTGACGCC
>WBUR01000057.1 GCA_008933615.1 bacterium
CTCATACACCGCTTCGTCGATCATGTGTGCTTTTGTCTCCAGCCTCAACCCTATCCCTTCTCCTTGAAAAGGAGAAGGGAACGTACAAACTAAAACAGTACGTTCCCTCTCCTCAATGAGGAGAGGGACAGGGTGAGGTTCTCTCCTACCCCTCCACGACCTTTATCTCTTCTGCCGTCCGGCCGTACAACTCATACACTGCTTCGTCGATCATGTGTGCTTTTGTATCCAACCTCAACCCTATCCCTTCTCCTTGAAAAGGAGAAGGAACGTACAAACTAAAATAGTACGTTCCCTCTCCTCAATGAGGAGAGGGACAGGGTGAGGTTCTCTCTCCTACCCCTCCACCACCTTGATCTCCTCTTCCGTCAGGCCGTACAACTCATACGCCGCTTCGTCGATCTGGCGGTCGAGGCTCGTGCAGAGCAATTCCAGCCGGTCTTTCTCGGACTCTAATTTCGCTTCGGATAATTTTTCCTTCGCTCCCAACATCTGCTCGACCAATTTCACTATATGATCATGACGGGATTTGTCGGCGGGGTTTGATTTGTCAATTTTATAAATCGGAATATTACCTAAATCAGATACCAACACTTTTGGGAATAGTGCCTTCTGAGCTTTTGGATTTCTTTTATGATGAAACCAAGTAATTAGACGCGAAGAAATAATAGCCAGTATGTAGAATGGATGAGGCAATTCGTTTTGTATCTTTATTGGTATTACATCCCTGCTATGATACAACTCACCATCAAAAAACGCTGCAATAATTCGTCTGTCAGCACCTCCGGTAATTTCTTGGACAAGGATTCTCTTTCCAATGAAGTTGTTAGGGTCTCTTGCGGCCGCTAACCACGGTCCATACTTAATCCAGCGTTTACCGCTAACATTGACATGATATCGCTGCAAATCTCTTCCGACAATTTCAGGTTTCCATTGCAATCCCAATTTCTTTCCCGAATGATAGGGCTTTGTCTTAACCGTTAATGATGTCTGGACTTTTCCATTGATATCAAGACCCTTACCAACTTCATATGGATTATAGCCCGAACACGGTCGGCTTATTTCGCTGAGCGGTTGCGACACCTCTATTATTTTTTTTAAAATAATTGTGTCTGAGTCACCTTCAAAAATATTTAGCGTAAAATCAGCATCAATAAAACGAGACTGTTTAAACTTTCTACTTATTTTTGGAGGCAATGAAAAACCAAGTGTATCATAAATATTAACAACAACGCTGCCATATTTTTCTCTTTCAATAATGGATACCAGAGTATTTACTTGAGCGTTTTTAAAAACTAATTCTGGGAGCCAATTAATTTCTCGTATAGCGAAACCCTCCAAAACAAATTTCCTTAGGGATTTGGCAGATGGAATAGTGAGCCATGTAACTGGAACGATGAAGCCATGCAAACCGTGTGAATCAAGCAAGCCAAGTGATTTTTCATAAAAAAGAAAATAATGTTCAAAACTGCCTTGTGATGACTCATAATTCTTTCTGAAATAAGGTTTTTCAAATTCTATATGAATTTGATGAAATCCATACGGTGGATTTCCCACGATCGCATCGAAGCCGCCGCGCTTCATGACTTTGGGAAATGCATCTTCGAAATTCATCGGGTTGAGTTTACGTTCCTCTGTCTTTTCGAAGAGATCGCCTTCGAGAATGTCCGTGCCGATCAGGGAATTGCCGCAGACGATATTCTGTTTCAGGTCGGGAAGAATTTTTTCTTTGATTAGGCTGAATTGATACGCGTCATTCATCGTCACGTCTTCGAGCAGTTTGAGATACAGCGAAAGCTGGGTCACTTCCGTTGCCTGGTAATCGATATCCACGCCGTAGATATTATTGATCAGAATTTCCTGCCGCTTTTTAAGCGAGAGCACGACTTTGCCTTCGCGCATCTGCGTATCGCCGGGTTTGGCCTTTTCGGGATAGGCGGAATAATACCGCGTGTGATAGTCGAGCAACTCGCTGTACACTTCGATCAGGAAGGAGCCTGATCCGCACGCGATATCCGCGAATGCCATTTTGGAAATTTCTTCGGGCGTCTTCCCGAATTTCCCACCCCCCTCGTTCTCCCCCCTTGTTAAGGGGGGAGCTAGTGGGGGGTGGAGGGAGCCGGAGGGTGGTTGCAAGAGTTTCCCTACCGTATTCTGCACGATATACCGGACGATATATTCCGGCGTATAATACACGCCGCCGGCTTTGCGCACTTCCGGCTTGTCTTCCACGTCCGCGCGTTTGGGCGTGGCATGCACGACCTTGCCGAGAAAGCGTTCGTATATACTGCCGAGTATCGAGATGGGAATTTCGTCAAAGAGATACGGCGACGAAGGATCGGCGAGTTCATTGCATATCTCTGCGAATTCTTCCTCCGGAGGAATGAATTTATCGCCGTCGATCAGCGAATGATGTTTGAAAACGAGCCCGTTGTATTTGGGCTCGAGACTTTTGCAGAGCGCGACGAAGGATCTCCATGCTCCAACCTCACCCCGTTTCTCTCCTTTCAAAGGAGAGGGAGACAGGGTGAGGTTCGCAATGTGCGCTTCTTCGATATTTTTATCTTCGAGGAAACGAATAAATACCAGCCGGTCGATCGTACGCTGAACCGCTTCGGTGAGTTCCTCGCTTCCGAGATCCTGATTATGTTTTTTAAATGACTTCGCCAGCGTCAGGCGTATGTCGTCGAGCTTCACGAGAAACGCTTCATCGATCGGAAGAGCGATGCCCTTGAAGGACACTTGTTGTTTGCCTTTTTTGGGTTTCGGAAGTTCGGAAGCGCGTTTCTCTATCGATCCTGCGGCAACCCCATCGCGTCCGAAAAGATGAAAGATACGGCTGAATTTTTCCTCGTCCGCGTACTCGGAATAATGGAAATGTTCCATGCGCCGGTCCAGCGCGGTATTAATGTCCGGCATGAAACGGCAGTCGATGACATGAAATTCTTCGAAGTCCGTCAATACGGAGATCGGAATTTTTTTATTGTACGCGTAGCGGATGATCTGGTAATAATCATCGGGATTGGCGAGGCTTCGTGACGGTTTTTTGGCCTCGACGAAAAACTTCGGGTCGCGGAAATTCGGGCCGACAAAGAACGCATAATCCGCGCGCCGCTGGGATTTGCCGGTCCTTACCGATTGCTCGATCTTCACTTCCTGTTCGTACGGATTTTTCTGGTGCTCGTGATTCACATCCCATCCGAGCGCGATCAGGAATTTATCGATAAAGTCTTTGCGCGCTTCTTGTTCCTGATAATCCGGAGCAAGGTACGTAGCTTCGTGTTTTTTGAAATCGTTAACGAGTTGCCGGACGTGGTCGATAGACTTTTTCATAGGAATCAATATTCATTTAATTAGAAAGAGCTACGATTGGCAGGAGAAATGTACAGTGTCAGGTTGGAAATGTCAATGAGATTTATGAAATGCAAATCTACAAGATTTATCTAATCGCTTATCAAATCCAAGAAATTCTATCAATCCTAAGTTGGACATAAAATTGCAACCATCCAAGAAACCTTAAGGTTTGAGCTTGGACTCGTTCCTTCGTGCGCAGATACGAAATTAAACGGCGGTTCAGATCGATGTTCCATTTAATAAAAAAAACGGGCTAACGTTTCAGCTCACGTTAGCCCGGCACATTCGAGCGCGCTTATTTGCGCTGATTCATCGGAACGAAGTCCCGCGTTGATGGACCGAGATAAACCTGCCGCGGGCGAGATATCTTCTGTTCCGGATCGGTGAGCAGTTCCTGCCACTGCGCGAGCCAGCCTGACGTACGCCCGATCGCGAAGAGCACGGTGAATATTTCCGCCGGAAATTTCATCGCTTCATAAATAATACCTGAATAAAAATCCACATTGGGATAGAGTTTCCGTTTCACGAAATAATCATCCTGCAGTGCGATTCGCTCGAGTTCGATCGCCATCTCCAGAAGCGGATTCTTTCCGGTTACTTCGAATACCTGTTCCGCGATGTTTTTGATGATCTTCGCCCGAGGATCGTAATTCTTATAAACACGATGCCCGAATCCCATTAGCAACACCTCGCCTGCTTTGACGCGTTTGATATATTCCGGAATTTTATCTTTCGAGCCGATCTGGCGCAGCATACGCAATACTTCTTCATTGGCGCCACCGTGAAGCGGGCCGTACAATGCCGCCGCCGCCGCTGCCATGGATGAATAGGGGTCTGCGTGCGCGCTGCCAACCGTTCGCATCGTGGTTGAGGAACAATTTTGTTCATGATCCGCGTGCAAAATAAAAAGTACGTCCATGGCTTTTTCGAGAACCGGATTGACTTTGTATTTTAGTTCGTTCATCTTGAAAAGCATATTCAGGAAATTACCTGCATAACTTAGCTCGTCATCCGGGTAAGAGTAAGGCAATCCGAAACTGTGGCGGTAAGAAAACGCAGCCAGCGTCGGAATTTTTGCAATAAGCCGGTAGATCTGCACTTTACGTACTTCAGGATCATGAATTTGTTTCGCCTCCGGATAAAACGTAGACATGGCCGCAAGCGAACTGATCAGCATTCCCATCGGATGCGCATCGTGATGAAATCCGTCAATAAATCCTTTAATTGTTTCATGAATCATCCTGTGATGCGTGATCTGAAACACCCAGTCTTCCAATTGTTTCTTATTGGGTAATTCGCCGAAGAGCAGCAAATACGCCACTTCAAGATAGGTGCTTTTTTCGGCCAATTGTTCTATCGGATAACCGCGATACAACAAAATGCCTTTGTCGCCGTCGATAAATGTGATCTTACTCTTGCAGGATGCCGTATTCCTGTAGGATGGGTCATAACTCATCATGCCGAAGTCATCAGCATTGACTTTCATCTGACGAACAGGCATCGGATCAAATGTGTCATTCTCTATAGGAATTTCAATCGTTTTCCCTGTTCGGTTATCCGTTACGGTCAAAGTATTTGCGCCCATAATATATACCTCCTAGTCTGTTGTAACTGAATAGTGGATTGCCCTATCATTTAGCAAGTCCGGGTTCTTGTTGTTTATTCTATTCTTCCATGATATGATGATCTTTTTTGCCCTGTCCACAAAAGACGGGATGGACCTTTCGGCATGTTCACTGATTCCCTCATGAATAAGATACGGGTTTTCAATTTCCAACGCAAGAATTCGCACTTCATTTGGAAAAGGAATTTGAAGGCGTTCTGCTATCTTGAAAACTTCGGGTATCCCGGCATAATGCGGCGAGGTGGGCCAATCCTCAGAAAAATCTCTTTTGGTATATTCGATAATGCTTCCCGGTTTGTTCCGGCCTGTCACGATGGAATCAAGTATTAAGGCAAACTCGTATCCTTCCAATGCATCCAAAAGTTCCAACCCAAGCCCAAACGATTCATGGAAATCCGCATCGTCTGATGATGTCTTCCGCAATTCTCTGGCGGCGATAAGACCGACGGCATCATCACCAAGGATGTCATTACCAATTCCTAATACAAGGATTTTTTTATGGTCTGCCATTTTCCCTGCTCTTGCAACCGCAATCATTCAGCTTGCTCGGCCGTTCGTGCGGCTACGGGCCTATTATATTTTATCGGGACAGTGTCTTTACTATTTCTCCCGACCGATCCCTGACGCGAATGGTTAGCGGAACGGTGCCCGGCAGCATATGCGTCGCGCAGGCATTACACGGATCGTATGCGCGGAACGCCATTTCGATCATATTGAGCAATCCGTCGTTGACATTACCCTTGTGAATGAGTCCTTTCGCCGCTTTTTCAACGCTCATCGCAATGCGGCAGGAATTATTCTGCGTTGCCACGATCAAATTAGCTTTCTTGATCAATCCGCGCTCGTCCGTTTCATAATGATGGAATAAAGTTCCCCTCGGCGCTTCCACAACCCCGATACCAACCGACGGCGTTGAGGTCGGAATGACGCGCAAATCACGGCTCGTGATTTCCGGATCGTTCAGTAATTCATTCATTCTTTCCGCCGCATAGATCATTTCGATAACGCGCGCCCAGTGATTGGCCAGCGTGTGATGAACCGGTTGTCCGCCCAGCGTCGAATAAAATTCCTCATACGCTTTTTGAGCTATCGGCGTTGCCATTCCGCTGGACGCATTTAATCTCGCCATCGGCGCAACAGAGTATACGCTCGTTTCCTGACCGTCGGTAAATCCCTTCCACCCCAGCGGTTTGAGATAACAGAATTTGACGTAGCTCCACGGTTCTACATGTTCCGCAATATAGTCGAGATATTGATTGGCGTTGAACTTGGCAAACTCTGCACCGCTTGGGTTCACGACACGAATCTGCCCGTCGTAAAAGTTTACTTTGTTATTCGCGTCAACCATTCCCATATAATACGTCTTGTGCGTAAATGCATCCGAAGTGATCAGTTTGACGTAATCGTCGTTTTTTAATACGATGTCTTTGAATACCTGAAGGGTAAATTGCGCAAAGTCCAATCCGTCTTTTGCCAATTCCTTAAATTTCGCAAGTTCATCCGGAGCCAGTCCTTTCGCAACGCCGCCGGGCAAACCGAAAACGGGATGCACCACTTTCCCGCCGAGATAGGCGATCAATTCACGTAATCGCCTCCGCATACTGATCACACGTTTCCCAACATCCAGTCCGACCTTTTCTATTACGCCCAGCACGTTTCGGGCTGCTTTCGGCGCATCGGGGCCTACAATAAAATCCGGCCCGCCGAGCACATACACATGAAGCGCATGATCTTCGAGCATAAATGTATTGTATATCAGTTCGCGGATTTTTTTTGCCGCGGGAGGCGGTTCGACTTTATACAAATCGTCCAGCGCTTTGGTTCCTGCCATGTGATGCGCGGTCGGACACACGCCGCAGATACGGCTTGTGATCTGCGGCATATCTTCCGCCGGACGGCCGATGCTGAAAATTTCAAATCCTCTTAATTCCGGAATCTGATAGTACGCGCGTTCGACCTCGCCGGCGTCATCCAGAAAAATGTCGATCTTACCGTGCCCTTCCAGGCGCGTGATCGGATCAATGACGATACGTTTCGATTTCACATTGGATCCGGCGTAACCCGTTGCACTTTCTTTTGTTGATTTTTGAATCGTTTCTTCCATAATATTTTCCCTTCTAATAATTCATCCCTGATACAGAGTGGTGCGAAATGCGGAAATCAAAATTCCTTTTCATTAACCAACTCGATGTTTCGCATCGTCTTTTTTACTGTTCAACAATTTCCACTCTGCGATTCTTCGCTCTTCCTTCTTTCGTCAAATTACTTTCTATGGGTGCCAATGAGGCTATTCCCTGTGCATTCAGTTGCTCCGGCTTTACTCCATATTTGGTTACCAATTCATTTGTAATCGCTTTGGCCCGGTTTTCAGATAATACCATCGCCGCGGCAAAATTTCCGGTGTTATCCGTATGCCCGACAATAAAGAACTTCTTTGCAGCATTTGAATTCATATACTCTGCAATATTTTTTAAGGCGGCTGATGACTCCTGTTTTATTTCTGATTTTCCACTTTCGAAGTGAATATCATAGACGGCAATATGGCCTGAGGATAGAATGGCTTGCGAAATATTTTCAGCAGATACCATTCCTGTTTCAACCGCCTCCACTTCCACAATATCCTCGGTTATCAGTGTATATTTTTCATCAACCACTGCATAGATCACGGCATAAATATCTTTCCCGTCTTTATTTTCTCTGCCTGCAATAAATGCATGGTTGTTTTTCCAAATGGGCAAGCCAATACCCATGCCGAATTTCCCGTTGTTCAGCCCGTTGTAATAACCGCCAGTCGCATAATATTTATCACCCCACGTATGTGGCCGATCACTTTCTCCAAGCTCTTCATTCGCAATTGAAATCAGAACTGTAAAACCTGCTTTTTTAAATGCCGATTTGTAATTCTGCAGAACAAATTCAGAATTATTGTCGGGAGAGACCGTATACTGAATTCGCGTGACCTTGCCTTCTAGCTCCTTTGGTTTTTTCCAATCGATCTTGCCGTTATCATCAACGGGCAGCTTGTAACTGCCCCATTTCGTTTCTTTATAAAACTCAATTACTGCCCCGCTAAAGCGGCTTACTAATGGATGGTCTTTACTGTTTTCAATATCCGTTTTTCTTTGAGCGTAAAGCGATGAGGTAGCGATGAACGCTACGGCAACAAACATTATGCTTAATGTTTTCATCTTAATTCCTTTTGAATTATGTATTGGATCTCACCCTCCGATGATAATTCAGTTTACTTTCTTTCTGAGCAGCGAACCGGCCAAACCGTAACGGTAAAATGTTCCGACCGGATCTGGTATGGTCTTTAAAACCATTTCCATGTCGTCTTCATTAGTTGCGCTGACGGCTGAACAAATCGATGAGAGTATTTTCGCTCCCTGATCTATGCATCGCGACGTCGGTCCGAAGCAGCCCGTACACGGCATGTTGCCTTTGGTGCATACGGCTTCACAGCCGCCGCGCGTCGCAGGTCCCATACAGACCATACCTTGCGCGAGAAAACAAGTTGACTCATCCGTCGCAACCTGATGCGGACGTTTGAATTCCGTATAGGCAATATCTTCCGGCTTGGTTTCTTTTCTCGGACACTCGTCGCACAACGCTACATCCGGCGCAAGTACGGTGCCGACCGGAGGCAGGTTGCCGGACAACAAGGCCAGCACGGCTTCTTTCAGCAGTTTCGGCGTCGGCGCACAACCCGGCAGATAATAATCGACGTCAATCACCTGATCTAATTTACGCACGGTATTTCTAAATTCCGGAAGTACGACCCGAGTACCGTTGTGTCCTAATTCCAGCATTGGCCGCGTGCGTTCGGTATTCTGAACCGTCGGCGCATCCTGATACACGTAATTAAGGATCTGCTCGCGGCTAAATTGATTTGCCAGGCTCGGAATTCCGCCCATGTGCGCGCAGGATCCATACGCGATGATGAACTGGCTTTTCTTACGGATCAATCGGGCCATTTCCTCCTGCTCGGAGGTTCGTATGGCGCCGTTAATAAACGTCGCAACGATGGAACGGTCGGGCATCGCAACCACATCCGATTTTTTAAAATCCATCGCAACGGGCCAGAATACAATATCCACGGCCTCAGCCACCATTAGAATATCTTCGGCGAGATCCACGACGGACTCTTCACAGCCGCCGCACGATGCACACCAGTAAAATGCGACTTTAGGTTTTTCAGGCATGGATATGCACCTCCTCTCCGATGTTATGTTCCCCTATAAATTCCATTTCTTTGTCCCATTCCTTGAAGCGCTCCGGCAAACGAAGCGGGCCGAGCGCTTTGATCTTTTCCACCATATCATTGATCACTGTCCGCACGCGTTCGCCTTCCGAAGCGGATATCCATTCGAGGCGGCAACGATCTTCCTCTATGCCCATGTCTTGCAGCATCCGCTTCAATAGTTGAAAACGTCGCGCGGTTTTGTAATTCCCTTCCATGTAATGGCAATCGCCGAAGTGACACCCGCCGATCAATACGCCGTCGGCGCCTTTGGCATACGCGTTCAAAATGAACTGCGGATCTACCCTGCCGGAACACATTACGCGGATGATGCGTACATTAGACGCATGACGCATACGGGAAACGCCCGCCAAATCTGCCGCCGTATAGGTGCACCAGTTACAAAAGAATGCAACAATAGTGGGTTCCCAATTCTTGATTTCCTTTTTACTATCCGACATGGGTCGCCTCCTTTTCATATAATTCAGAATCGTTCATCGCGAGCAATCCGTTGATCTCAGCGAGAATCTCCGCATCTTCAAACATGTTCTGCTGAATAGAACCGGACGGACAAGCCGCGACACAGGTTCCGCAGCCTTTGCATAACGCTTCGTTGATATAGGCTTTCTTCGATGTGTCGTTAAACAAAATAGCGTGGAACGGACAGAGCGGAATACACGACTTGCATCCGGAGCAAAACTCCTCAGTAATGAATGCCGTATTCGGTTCCAGTTCCACTTCGCCCGTATCGATTAGCATCATCGCCTGCGCCGCGGCAGCGCCGGCCTGAGCTACGCTGTCCGGAATATCCTTCGGCCCCTGACATGCGCCCGCAATAAAAACTCCGTCGGTAAAAGTGTCTACCGGCGCGAGTTTGGGATGGCGTTCAAGGAAAAATCCTTCGGTGGAACAGGAGATATTGAACATCTTACGAACGGCTTGCGCGTCTTGCTGAGGTTCCATTCCCACGGCCAATACTACCATATCAACCGGAATACGGCGTACGGTACCGATCATCGTATCCTCGGCGCGAATGATGAGTTTTCCTTCTTCAGCGGGATTGGCCGCCCAGTCAATCACTTCAGCCACACGCCCGCGAATAAAATGGACATTTTCTTCCAGCACTTTATCGTAAAATTCTTCGTATGCTTTCCCTGCCGCACGGATATCGATGTAGAAATTGTATACTTCCGCGCCGCTATGTTCTTTGAGAAGATGCGCAAGTTTCAGCGAATACATGCAGCACGTGCGCGAACACCATCGGTTGGTGTTACGGTCGCGTGAACCGACGCAGTGAATGATGCCGACCGTTTTTGGATGCGAGCCGTCGCGCAGGATCAGTTCCCCGCCCGTCGGGCCGGATGCATTGATAAGACGCTCCACTTCCAATGAGGTGTACACGTTCGGATATTTTCCGTATCCGTAGAATGGCACTCGGGCCGCATCGAACGTTTTATATCCGGTGGAGAGAATGATGGTTCCAACATTCACTTCTTCGATGGTTTCCGTTTGTTCGAAATCGATCGCATCGCGATCACAGGCTTCGACGCAGGTCTGTTTGCATTTTCCGGTTTTAAATTGAATACACGTTTCCGGATCGATCACGACGACTTTGGGCGTCGCCTGCGGGAAGGTTATGTATATCGGCCTGCGCTTGCTCAAGCCCATATTAAATTCATCGGCATATTTGCCTTCTTTATAAACGCATTCGTCAATGCAGGCCATGCAGCCGACGCACAAGTCTTCATGAATATATCTCGGCTTGCGTTTCACTTGTACGGTATAGTTGCCCACATATCCATTCACACTCGTGACTTCGGAATACGTCCAGAGCGTGATGTTCGGATGTGATTTTACTGCGGACATTTTCGGTGTTAAAATGCAAGCCGCGCAGTCGAGTGTTGGAAATGTCTTATCAAACTGCGCCATGTGGCCGCCGATCGTGGGCTCTTTCTCAACGAGATAGACCTTTTTTCCTGAATTGGCCAGCGTCAGTGCGGCGTGAATGCCCGCAATGCCTCCGCCTACAACGAGCGCATCCGGATTGATCTTAACGTATTTCTTTTCAAGTTCTTTGTGGAAAAATACCCGGTGAACGGCCGCGCGCGAAAGATCCATCGCTTTTTGAGTTGCTTCTTTGCGGTCCTCATGAACCCATGACACATTTTCGCGAATATTTACCATTTGAAAGAAATACGGGTTGAGGCCACCTTTTTCGACCGCTTTGCGGAAAGTTTGCTCGTGCAGAAGCGGTGAACATGAAGCGACTACAATTCGATTCAGTTCGTGATCTTTGATATCTTGCTGGATCAAGTCCTGTCCGGGATCCGAGCACATATACTTATAGGTTCGAGAAACGGCGACGCCGGGCAGTCTGGAAATGTATGCCGCCAAAGCTTCCACGTCGATTTGATTGGCAATATTATGGCCGCAATGGCAAACATAATAACCGATGCGAATATTTCCATTGTTTTGATGATTAGGCATGGACTTTCACACCTCCCTTCCGAGATCTTGAATGCCAGGACGGTTTGACAAACAGCCTTTGAATTCCCAAATCTTTTTCTGGCAATCCAAACGCAACCCCCATCAGTTGTGTAAAATACATGACCGGAATGTGGATGTTCTCGCCATAGTTGGCGTTGATCTTATCCTGAAAACATTCCAGATTGAATTGGCATAACGGACAACACGTGATGATCATTTCTGCGTTCCGTTTGACGGCTTCGACGAGCAATCGGCGGTTGAGACGTAATCCGGCTTCAGGAATGGTACCGGTCAAACTGCCGCTGCAGCAACGCGTTTTTAGCGGCCAGTCTACTGCTTCGCCGCCCAAAGCATTGACCAGATGATCCATGGTCATCGGATTATGTTGATCGTCAAAATCTGCAAAGGGACGAACAATTTGGCATCCGTAGTAACAGGCTACCCGCAGTCCTTTTAAATTATTTTTGACCTGTTCGGTAACCGTTTTGAGCCCTATATCATTAGCGATAACATCCAAAGGGTGGCGCACTTTCGTTTTTCCCTTATAATGCAATTCTGTCGCTAAAAGTGCCTTATCCACTTTTTCTTTTACATGAGGATAGGTGCTCATGTATTTTTGAGTTTTGGTCAAGACTAAGTAACAAGCGTTGCATGGCGTAAGAAGCTCCGGAGACTCTCCGTTTTTCCCGTTTTGATTTTCCGCAATTACCAAATTTCGTGCCGCGAGGGAGAATGCCTGCACTTCGTCAATCGAGGCGTAAGAAGTTGCTCCGCAGCAATTCCAGTCTTTTAACTCTTCGACGTCAACGTTCAAATAGCGGAATACACTTAGCATGGATTCTTCATACGCTTTGCCGGTACTGTGGAGAGAACAGCCCGGGTAATACAAGTACTTTCTCATGTTCGCACCTCCTCTATCGATTCAGCCGCTTTGAGCAGCCGTTGAAGTTTATCTATACGTTCGATCTTGTCTCGTTTAAACGAAAATCGTCCCGTTCGCATAAGCCGTAATCCCATTAAAGCCTGACTAAACATCATAAAAAGGTTTGTTTTCAGGTAGAATTTAATAAGCAAAATCGCTTCGCTGTTACGTCCCTGCTTTCTAACAATATTGAAGAATTCACGTGAGAAGATTGGAATAGGATAACGCTTGGGGTACACGCCGCGCGCAATCGCTTCACGTTTGAGCGTGTACATCACGTCTGTGATATGAATTTGGCGCGGGCATTTGACCGTGCAGGCATAACAGGATGAACATAACCAAATAGTCAAACTGTTCAGCACTTCGTCTTTAAAACCTTCCCTCGTCATTGCAATGATCTTCCGAGGTGTGTAGTCCATATAATCGCTTAAGGGGCAGGTTGAACTACATGTGCCGCATTGGATGCAACTGAGAAGTTTCTGGCCGTAAGCTTTTGCCGCCATCTGTTCGCCAAACCCCAGGTCGAGTTCGGATTCGTATTTGATCTTTCGCATTTTATCGCGCGGATCGGGCGACGATTTGTTTTCTACAAATCCCATTGGAATAAATGAGATCATGATTACCTCCTTGCCAATAAAGAATCAAAAACCGTTTGAAATAATTTGGAAATTGAACTTTAAAACATGGAAACATAAATCTTTATAGAATGACTCATGCAATTTAGAAAGAATTGGGGCAGTGCCGGAGGGATTAATTCTGAAAAAGGAAGAGACCTATTCCGTTTTAGAGTGAGATCAGTTGCATTATCTGATCAGAATTCATTGATAGAGCTGATTGATTTTATAATAAACCTCCTTTTGGTAACGAATGAAAAAGACAGCCGTAAACGGTATCGAAACGGTCATCTATGGGAGGAATGCAGATCGAGTACAAAGGCCCGAAAATACAGGCAATTCGGAGGCCGGCTATATGTAGTATTTGCACCTTCATGGGTGCTCGAAGTTAAATGTCGGTGACCGTTAACGTGACCGCCTTAGCGACTGACAGTCATTACTTTGTGAAAAAAGTTACAATCTTTTTTAATCAATGTCAACCCTTTTCAAAAAACATCGTATCGTTTTTGAACTTTACCTAATCCGGTACTGTATATAAAAAGCGTTTGACTTTTTTGGTCGGCGTTTTCTCAAATTCCTCCGGATGAATATAGACCTTGGCAATATTGATCCAGGCCGGCATCAGGGAGTTGAGCAGTTTTCTATTCTCTTCCATTTTTTCCTCAATTTGCCGTTCATCCATTTTCAATTTGTCCACTAACTCCATGTCCGGATAAACCATCGCCATGAATTTGCCGTTCTTTTCAAGCACCAGAGATTCTCCGACCATCGGTAATGAATTCAATTTTGACTCGATCGCTTCTGGATAAATATTTTCTCCCGACGGCCCGAGCATCATGGTCTTACTTCGTCCTTTAATATAGATATACCCGTCTTTATCAATTAATCCCAAATCGCCCGTTCGCAGCCAGCCGTCTTCTGTCAGCACTGCTTTTGTGTCTTCTTCATTCTTGTAATAACCGTACATTAGATTTTCGCCTTTGACCATGATCTCACCAACCACTTTTTCCTGATCCGGTGAATCAATCTTAATCTCCAGAGTATCCATTACTTTACCTACCGAGAAGCGCCGATGTTTTTGCCACGGAATGTAACTGATTAATGGGCCGCATTCCGTCATGCCGTATCCGATGGTAAATGGAAAGCCTATTTCCATCAAAAAACCCTCTACTTCCGTGCTCAACGCCGCGCCGCCAATGACTACCATGTGAAAATTTCCGCCAAACGCTTCCATCAATTGCTTCTTGATCTTTCCGTCAATACCGTTACTGACAAGAGGAACTTTTCGTAAGAAATCAACGGATTTCTTATTAAGCACCGGTTTAATCCTGTTCTTGTATATTTTTTCCATGATGAGAGGCACGGAAGACACCAGGCGGGGACGAACCTGCTTAAACGCCTCAAGCAAGATCTGAGGCGTTGGAATCTTGCTGATAAAAACGATATGACAACCTTCAACAAACGGATACAAAAAATCAAACGCGCATCCGAAGGCGTGCGCAAGCGGTAAAAAAGATACGATGTTTTCTCTGGGATGCAACGGCAGATTATTAAGAGCAAATCGAACGTTAGCGGTGAGACTGTTATGCGGGATCATGACGCCTTTGGAAAACCCGGTCGTGCCTGAAGTATAGACAATTGATGCGAGCGCCTCATTAGGAATTCTCTCCAACGAAAATTTTTCAGGCCGCTTTTCAAACGTGAGTTGGCTCTGAACGTAAGACTCCGCTTCTTCCAGCACTTGGGCCAAATTGTCTTGTTTGCTGTGCAGAATCCGAAAATCATTTAATGAAAATATGGCTCTGATCTGGAGCATTTTGTGCTCGTCCAGTCGCTCAAAAATATCGTCGGCAACAAAAAGAAAAACCGCGTCTGAATGATTGACAATGTGCTGCAGATCTTCCGAGTGAAAATCCGGGAGTCCGGGAACGGCCACAGCGCCGTACGTCACTGTCGCAAGATACGTCACCGCCCAGTTGATAGAATTCTTTCCTATCAACGCTATCTTATCGCCCGACTTAACATTGCATTGCCTAAATATATAATGCATCCGAACCATTTTTTCCGCCACATCGCCAAAACGAACCGTCTCGCCTTTGTAGTTGGTAAATGCAGGCAGATCCCAGTTTTTCTTGATCGTCTGTTCAATGTACTCAACCAAATTTTCCTTTAACATGGAAGTGATCCTTTTTAGAGTAACAATTTACAATTAATGATTGCTCAAGCAGTCGGATAACATGACGCCTGATCTTCCCAGTGTTCGTAACTCTCCATGATCGCCTGATCAATCTCGAGCTGCGCCTGCACCTCCGACAAATGTTCTTTGAGTCGATTCAAATGATCCTGTTCGTCCTGCGCGATTTTGAGCAGGTAATCTTTCACTTTCTGATCCCCCACCTCTTCTGCGCAGCGGGTAAAATAGTCATGAACATCTTTTTCCTTCTTAATTGCGCACTCGAGAACGTCAGTGATACTTCGGAATACTTTGACTCGTGCCATAACGACACTCCATGTTGATTAAGGTGACTGTTTAACGGTATTGTAAAAATGATTTTCGATTGATGATTCATTATTCGTCTATTCAGCTTACATAATTTTTTCCCGCAGATGCCGCTAATTTTCGCGGATAAATATTTCTGCGTAAATCTGCGAAATTTGCGGGAGACGAATTCATAGTTCATTCACCTCGTTTGTTATTCGCTGAGATGGTCTCAGCGAGAAGGGGTTGCATGTTTTTCGATTAACTTTTTCCTCGTATAAGGAATGAGTCCTCCCGCATCCATGATCGCCTGACGGGCTTTGGGCAAAGGTTCTATCGGATAATATTTATGATGGGTCTTATTGACAACAAACTCATTCTCTATTTCCAGTTCGTCGCCTTCCGCCGCTTCGAGCGTGGGGCACACT
>WBUR01000058.1 GCA_008933615.1 bacterium
AATGTAAATAGGCTGAAATCAACGGAAGTGAGTCCTGTCACGCATATTGCGGATGTGGACATAAACAAAGCGTCTACATAGCTGAGGGGATGATCAGAAAAATTTTCTATCATATAAAGAATCAAAGAACCCAATAACACGGCGCTTGCAAAACCGAAAATGGTGATCTCAGCTGCAGAATATTTTCTGATCCCTTTTTCAAAAACATTTTCGATTTTTTTAACTTCGGCGTGAAGTGATCGGTGGGGGTTGCCCGCAGTAGAACTTGATGACGTTGATTTGGTATTGCCTGTCTTCGCGTCTGTAGAACCGGATTTTGTGGTGTCGTCCATACCTTGCAAAAAATTCTCAATTCGGACGCTAGCTTATGCTTTGGTTCAACGCAACCTCAAGAGCGGTTGAAACGTGCCGTGAGAAGTGGGCAAATATATAGTGTACTGCCTACGATTGTCAAGAGAAATAAGATGCAATCGTTTCACATTCGGCACTACGGATCATGCGGCGACTGTACGGGATCTCATCCACTCGTTGGATTCGCTGAGCGATTGCTCGAAATCTCCGATGATCGTTTCGAAAAAAAAACGATACTCTTCGGATACCTCAATCTCCTCCACTTTCATGGAAGTCAAGTCTCTGCGCAGCGGCGGTAAGGTCTCCAGTTCGTCAAACTCTACATGAAGTTTCACGGCCTCGGTATGAAAATTGATATTTTCAATACTTGCCATTACAGGACTTTTGTAAGGAATATGAATTGAATTTCTCATTGTATATCCTTTGTTTTAATCACACTATCACGTTTTATTTTAAAGCATATAATGAGCCAATTTTAGTATATGCTGTCTCGGTAACTCTAAATATTTATTTAACAGAGATTTGCTAAATATAGACCAAGATTTGCATTATCTGGAATTATTGAAAATGACCTCATTTCATTGGATTTTTCCCGTACTTTTCAAATCTTCGAAAAAGGAAATCTAGAGCTGAAAAAAACAAATAACATTAACTTATTCAATTCATCAAAGGTCCCTCAAATTTTTTGGCTATCATAATCTTCTTTTGCCGGAAATGACAGCTTCTAAGGGGTTGCAATTGTTGGCAAATTTTTGTACCGTCCGATACCATGCAAATCGGACATATTGAAATTGAAAAGCCTTTGGCGTTGGCGCCTATGGAAGATGTAACGGATATTTCCTTTCGTGTCATCTGCAAAAAGCTCGGCGCCGATCTTTTGTACACGGAATTTACCAGCAGCGAGGCGCTCATTCGGGATGCAGCCAAAGCGCTCAGAAAAATCTCTGTTGCGGAGGAGGAGCGGCCGGTTGCGATACAACTTTTTGGAGGTGTGGAAACATCCATGGAAGGCGCTGCGGCGGTTGCAGAGAAAATGCGTCCGGATTTTATCGACATCAACTGCGGATGCTGGGTGAAGGACGTCGCGATGCGCGGAGCCGGGTCGGGTCTTTTGCGAGACCTGCCTCGTTTTGAAGCTATTGTTCGATCCACCATACGCGGTACATCGCTGCCCGTAACCGTAAAAACCAGACTGGGTTGGGATAGAAGTACTGTCAATATTCTGGACGTTGCAAAAATGATAGAAGATGCCGGCGCCAAGGCGTTAACGGTACATTGTCGTACAAGGGACATGGCGCACGACGGCGACGCCGATTGGTCCTGGTTGGAAAAAATTAAGAACGTCATATCCATTCCCTTGATCGGAAACGGGGATGTGCGCACACCGGAGGATGCAAAAAGAATGTTCGACACCGGCTGTGACGGAGTTATGATCGGTCGCGCGGCTATTGCTAATCCGTGGATATTCAGAGAAGCGCGTCATTTTCTTGAAACGGGAGATATTTTATCGCCGCCTTCGCCGGAGGAACGCCTCCACGTTTGCAGTGAACACCTTGAGCTGTCTATAAAATATAAAGGTGAAAAGTACGGCGTATTAGAGTTTCGAAAATACTACGGCGGTTATCTGAAAGGACTTCCAAACATTTCAAAATTACGCGCGGAATTAATGACCTACAAGGAGCGTGCGCCCATCGTGGAGCGCCTCGCGCGTTACGGCGAAGAAATTCGTCAATGGGAAGCATCACCCGATTACCAATACGATTTACCGAAATTAGGCGGACTGGTTGGAACGCGAAGCGCAATCGGATTGAAAGCGCAAAAAAGTGCACAAACAATTGAATAATGCGTTGTAACGACTCTAGGGTAAATAAACAAAGCTATTACTCCCGCAAATTTCGCAGATTCACGCAGAAATTTTTATTCGCATAGATCAGCGGAAAAACTATGATAACTTGGTAATTAAAATCACATCACATGCCGTCACAAGTCATTATTGAAAATTTTGAAAGCGAGATTCTGAAAAATAATCCGCTCGGTGATCCATTCGTACGGAAACTGGCGGTCTATCTTCCACCGGGTTATCAAGAAGAGTCGAGCCGTCGATATCCTGTGATCTATATGCTGAGCGGTTTTATGGGATTTGGTACTATGTTTCTCTCCCCTCAGGCATGGGGCTATGCGATCGATGAGCGATGCGATAAACTCATTGCGGAAGGCCGTATGGAAAAATGTATACTCGTCATGCCGGATTGTTTTACGCAGTGGGGCGGCTCGCAGTATATGAATTCCACTGCGATGGGAAATTATGAAGATTATCTGCTGAAGGAAATCGTGCCTTTCGTTGACGGTAAATACAGGACGATGGCGTCATCGGGCCATCGCGCCGCTATGGGTAAATCCAGCGGCGGTTACGCAGCGCTGATGCTGGCGATGCGTTACCCTGATATTTTTTCGGCTTTTTTCTGCAGTTCGGGCGACATGTATTTTGAATACGGATATAAAGGGGATTTTCCAAAATGTTACAATACGATTCGTAAAGCGGGCAGTCTTGAAAACTTTTTTGAAAAATTTTTCGATGCGCCTAAAAAAACAGGCGATATGATAACAGCAATCAATATTATCGCCATGGCCGCGGCTTATTCACCCAATCCGAAATCGAAAACCTACGGTTTCGATCTCCCTTTTGATATGGAAACAGGCGAAATACGCGGGGATATATGGAAAAAATGGCTGGCTTGCGACCCGGTGCATCTAATCGATGAAAAAACGTTTCAAACTAACCTAAAAAAACTCAAAGGCGTATTCCTGGAATGCGGCTCGCGTGACGAATACCATTTACATATCGGCGCGAGGATATTCACTAAAAAAATAAAAGAATACGGCATCGCACATTGGTATGAGGAATTTGACGACGGCCACATGGGGACGAATTACCGATATGATGTATCGTTGTCAAAAATAAGCGGAGTCATATCCAAGTGAAAAAAATTAAGCATCGGTTATTTTTAAGCGCAGCAATAGCGGTCATATTCGCCGGTATAGGACACGGACAACATGAAGTAATTAACATCGACGTTACGCTCATTCATGAGACCGATATAATTCAGGACAGTAACGGATGGGCCGCTTATTCAATTCTGGAATCGTTTGAAAACACGCTGGCGTCATTGGGTTATTCGCCGCACATTTTCGTTCAGCCAATCAAAAACATCAAATTGGAACAGCAGAAGTTCGATGAAGTATTGAAGAAAGAATTTTCGCCCGCACAATACGTCATAAAGATTATCAGCCGGTCGGAAAAAAATAAGATAGAGTATACGGTTGATGCCGCGGCGATTGCGCCAAAAAAATATCTTTTGAAGAAATCGGTTTATAATGCCCAGATATCCGATCAGTTATTTTCCGTTCATGAAAAAATAATTACTGATTTTTTGAAATCAATGAACCCGGCGGACAAAGAAAATAATAAAAAGGCATTACAGCAAATTCAAATCACAAAAAACATCAAAGCGTATCAATATTATTTGACCGGGAAAGTTCTGCAAACCGCCGCTCCAACAGACGAGAGGCTCAACCGCGTAAGTGAATGGTATCAAAAAGCAGCCGAAGAAGACGCGGGTTTTGTTCTTGCCTATGCGGCGCAGGCGGAGGTTCATATCAAAAAAAAAGAATACGAAAGAGCGTTTACGATATATACGAGTTGCCTCGAACAGGAAAAAAAAGCAGAGGGAATCTACACAGCCATTGGGGACGTGTATTATAATAAATTGAATGACGTCAAAAAGGCAAAAAGTTATTTTGAGAAAGAGCTTGCAATAAATCCGCTCAACACTTCCGTATTGGTCCGCCTGGGGTATTGCGCATACGATGATAAAAACTATGAACTCGCGAAACAGTATGCCGCGCAGGCGCTGAAGTTAAAAGCACTCGATAGTCCGGCGCTGAATCTACTCGGCCTTTCGGCAATAGCCCTCAAGGATTCGGCCACAGCCAGAGAATATTTTCAACGTGCGGTCAAGATTAATAGTTATGAAATTCCTGCTCGAAAAAATTTAGCGCGAATGTTCGAATTAAACGGACGATTTGATGACGCCAAAAAATTGTACAGTCAGATAGTTGAGGCAGATCCGTCCGATGCTTTTGCTCTGATGTCGTACGCCAACATGAATTATCTGCAGAATGACCTGAAACTGGCCGTTGCGCATTTTATGCAGGCGGTGATTGCAAAGCCGGAATTAGAAAGCCCCAAAGAAAATCCGATTCAAATATTCCAGTTCATTTCAAAAAATAAAAAAGACATTCAACCGGTTCAGTCCCTCACGGACTCCCTGAATGACGTTCTGCTGGACGGGGGTGCCGACGCTAAGAGCGAATTTCTGTATCGCGCGGCCATTGGTTACGCGTCTTTGTATTATACCAATGATTTTGCGGAGGCAGCCAATCAATTTCAAGTTGCGCTAAAGCTGCGGCCGGATGCCGCACGATTGCGTTTTTATCTGGCGGAATCGTATTTTCGGCTGGATAAACTTCAACCGGCCTTGGACTATTATCAAATCTACGCGGACGATGCGCAAGATGGCTACAATTTTGCGCGATGCCACCTGATGATCGGTAAGATCCTGATCAAACAAAAAAAGTTCGAAGACGCTCAACTGGAAATACTGAAAAGCACGCGCATGTATCCGAATGCAGAATCGTATTATTTTTACGGGCTGGCGCTTAAAGGCGCTAAACAGAACGACGAAGCTATCGTTGCATTTGAAAAAGCGGTGAAGACCTATCCGAATTACCTGGAAGCTTATCTGGAAATGGCAAAAACATTTGAAGCCATGAATAAATTTGACAAAGCAATCGTGAACGCGCAAAAAGCGGCCGCACTTGATTCAGCCAATTATTACGTACGCCAAACTTTATCGCATATTTATTTCAATCTGGAAAGATGGGAAGACGCTGAAAAAGAGATCGTTGCTGGAATCCGGCTGATGAATCAGGCGCAGCGCCCGGATGCGAGTCTTTACGGGGACTACGGAGAAATTTTACTCGCGCAAAAGAATGAAGATCTGGCCTTAGCGCAGTTTGAATTGCAATGGCGCCTTGATTCATTGTCTGCCGCCACAGCTTATCGAATCGCGGCAATCTATGCTTTAAAGAACGATGAGAAATCCGTTCTTATGTGGATGTTTAAAGCGTTTCATAATAATTTTTCAGATTTTGTCGATCTGGAAAAAAATAAAATGTTCAACCCCGTGCGAAACAAACCCGCATTTAAAGAACTCGTCAGGCAATACGAGCAAGCCTATCGGGAGGAACTGTTGAAGCGTATCCAACAGAAAAAACAATAAACGTCTCCCGCAAATTTCGCCGATACGCGCAGAAATCCTCATCTGCGAAAATCCGCGGTATCTGCGGGAATAAATAATTTGAAAGATTATCCAGAATGTCCAGCAATAATGAATTCACAGAAACAGAGAAAATTCAAATTGGCGACGACTCTAAAACCTCATTGGTGCGTGAACAATTTGGCCGTCTCTATAACATCATGCGCGAACTGCGAACCAAATGCCCGTGGGATAGGGAACAAACGCATGATTCATTGCGGCAGTATCTGCTGGAAGAAGTTTACGAGGTTCTTGAAACGTTGGATGAAAAACATTATGAGGAATTGTGCAAAGAAATGGGCGACCTGATGCTGCAGATACTGTTTCACTCACGTATTACTTCGGAAAATAATATTTTCGACATTACGGACGTTATCCGCAGTTTGAATGATAAATTGATCCGCCGTCATCCGCATGTGTTCGGCGAGGTCATTGCAAACGATGCGGAACAGGTGTTGAAAAACTGGGAGCAGATCAAGTTGACTGAAACGGACCGGCAATCGGTTCTGGACGGGGTTCCAAAAACGATGCCAGCGTTGGCGCGTGCATACCGTGTGCAGGAAAAAGCGTCGCGCGTCGGGTTCGATTGGGGCGACATCAAGGACGTTTGGCCTAAAGTGTACGAGGAACTGAAAGAACTTGAGGAAGCTTTAGAAAAAAAGGATTTAGAAAAAACAGAAGATGAATTAGGCGACGTATTGTTTTCCATCGTCAATATTTCCAGATTTCTAGAGGTTAATCCCGAGGATGCTCTGCGGGGCACGATCGAGAAATTCATGCGCCGGTTCATGTATGTAGAACAAAAATTCACTGAATTGAAACGACCGATGAAGGGGGCTTCGTTGGAAGAGATGGATGTGTTTTGGAATGAAGCGAAGAAGATGGAATTGAAGTAAATCAAAAAACATTTCATTAAGGAAACGAATCAATTTTATGTCTGAATTTTTCGAAGAAAATGAAATAGCAGATAAGAAATCTATCAAGTTTCTAAGCAAGCCTGATTGGGATGAACTGGCAAAAGATTGTGTATGCTTTGCTAACGCCAAAGGCGGAATTATTATTATAGGTATTGAAAATGATGGTGACCTGCCCCCTAAAGATCAACATATAGACGGTAATTGGCCCGGGAAAATCCATAAGGCTATTACTCAACTGACTTTAAATGTTGCTATTTATCCCGACATAAAAACCGCAATTAACGGGAGTGAGTATGTTGAAATACGCATTCCTCCTAACCGTCAGACAATTGCAAGCACATCTAATGGGCGTTATTATATTCGCGTAGCGGATGATTGTAAGCCGGTGCTGCCGGATGAAATGGCGCGCCTGGCATCAGATAAGAGTGCATTTGTATGGGAATTGCAGACAACAAAAAGAATACCGGCTGATTTGTATGATATTTCTAAGAAAAATATTCTTTTGTCCTCATTAAGTAAATCCGCCCGTGTGTCAGATTTTGTAAAACAGAAATCCGACATAGAAATGCTTGAACATTACTTGATGATCAGAGATCGTTTTTTGACGAACCTTGGTATCTTATGGATCGGAAGACGTGAAGATCGCGCCGGTCTGCTTTATGCACCAACAATTCAATTCATAAAATATGATCACAAGGATAATAAGATAAACAAAATAGTTTGGGATGATTATTCTAAGAATCCTTATGAGCTCCTTGAATCCGTGTGGAATGAGATTGGGGATTGGAAGGAATCGATCGAGATTCCATTTGGCATGTTTCGAAAGAATATACCTGTGTATGAGGAGGTGATCGTAAGAGAGCTGGTTACCAACGCCCTTGTACACCGACATTATAGTATGCGCGGAGAAATCTTCATTAATCTCTTTCCCGACAGATTAGAAATTCATAGCCCGGGCCTTTTGCCCTTAGGCGTTACTCCGCAAAACATTCTAACACAATCATTAAGAAGAAATGAACATTTGGCCAAAGTTTTCTATGATTTGGGTTTAATGGAGAGGGAAGGCAGCGGTTACGACAAAATGTACGAAGTGCTTTTGGCTGACGGAAAAAAGCTTCCCCTCATTGAAGAAATCCAAGATCGTGTCAAAGTAACTGTGTTTGCTCAGATTGTCGACCCCATCTCAATTAGATTGATAGAAAAATTAAATGAAGATTATAGTTTGAAAGGAACGGAAATAATTTTGGTCGGTTTAATTGCTCAGCATCACGGTATTTCGGCTAAGATGCTGATTGAGAAGCTTAATATTCCGAAAATTGAACGCATTAATGATTTGCTTGGAAATCTACTGAAGAATCATGTCGTTTTGACAAAAGGCAAAACGCGTGGTACAGAGTATTACGTAAACCCTGAGTTGATTCGGAAGTTGGGTCTTAAAGGAAAAACTGATCTGAAGAAAATTGAAATTCACAGACTTAAAGAATTGTTGCGTGAAGATTTGAAAAATTATCCTGAGAGCAGAATTGGTGAAATTCAACAAAGAATTGGCGCTGAAATTGCGTTAAGAAGAATTCGGCAGGCACTAGGTATCATGATGAAAGACGATGAAGTTTATAAAATAGGGCAACTTAAGCACACAAAATACCTCTTGCGTAAAAGTACATAGAAAAAAACTAATTTGTCTATAAAACAAGCTTATTAAAAATTAAATCGTTATTTTTAATCATGTTATCTTGTTTAATAAATGTTAATAAGATCAAAACAATGTCGATAAAGATATGTGAATTCGCATATAAACACTTTATCAAGGAACCAAACTAATACATCGTAAACAATAGCTAGGATAATCATTAGCTTACGGATATCAACAAATTGCGTTGAAAAACCAATACAAACGCCAGGATATCTTCCGCTGCACGCACGATGCGCACGGACAACGCGGGCATTATGTGTCGGTATTCCATACGATGCACCGCAAGAGGTGTTTTCCTAACGGATGCACGTATTTCCGCTGGAAGTGCCATGAACTGGAGCATCGGAGAAAGTGTTACCGAGGATACAGTCACGTCGGGAAGAATTGCCCGGGCTGCAAATATTTTGACGACGAGAAGTTCACACGTTCGCTGGTTAAGGCAGACGAGAGCGGTTACCACGTTTTTCTAGATGAACTGCATGATTTTGAGGAATGGCTGAGAGATGTGGAAAATAAAGAGCACTGGTTTCTCGGTACGATTCGATCAGTCAAGCCTCACATAAGAAAAACTATTTACGGCAACGTGGATCACCCTAAGACCGAACACACTAATTTATTGGGTTATCTGATCTGCTTTGAAGAAGCATTTATAGGTAATCAGCGATTCGATGATTTCGTGTATGGCGTTGTGGGGAGAGAATTTCAAAACCGGCTTAAGTTCCGCCATGGCGACCGGGTGGAATTTCGTGGTATGTTGACTATGCGGGATGGCCGATTGGTCTTTCAACAATTTAAAAAAATCACTTTTATTGAAAAAAAGGAAGGTGCATTCTGGACTGATAGCGAATCATTAGTTGCGCGTTCAACCGGAACGACTTTAGCAAAACAGGCGGAGAAATGTATTTCCTGCGATCAGGGCATGTTGATCGACGTCGTCGAAAGAAATAACGGCGAAGATAAACTGTACCATCGTATATTCTGTCTGCAGGGCATGCCGTCAGCCGCTGCGTGTACGTATGATGATTCGAAGGAAATCTACGGCAACACGTGCAGTAATCAATTTAGCAATTTATAAAAAATGACGTTTATTGAATGGTATGTTTTTTCAATTGCCCCGCTAAAAGTTCCAACTTAGACGCGAGCACATCTCCCGCATCGGCTGCATTAGTATCCGTTGTAAAATTATTATCCAGTTGCTGAATCTTCAATAGGCACTGGCTGTAATTACCCTGATGAAGATAACTTGACGCCTGATACCATTGCAGGTCTTGGAAGTTCACGGCCGGCCGGTGGGTAAATTGGTAATTCGGTTCATGGCGTAAAACAAAATCCGACTTTGTGATACAGCCCGCGTAATTTGCACGTGCCCAAAGAACCGCGCTCCATCCCGCATACCCGTCAGAAAGACTGTCTCCGGATACTATTCCAAAATATCGATCCGATTCCTGAAGAGAATCAAGATCGATACAAACCCAACCAAGTCCAATGTAGCCTTCATTTTTGCCAGACTCGACTGCGGTAACGAATGACGTATGCGCTTCAAACAATTGGCCCGATGAAAAGAATCCCCACCCTTCAGCTATCGGATCGGGGTTTGTTCCGCCTCCACCGCAACTGACAAAAGCAATAAACGTGGTGATAATTAAAATTCTTGTTAATCGTTTCATGGAAAATCTCCTATACAATAGTTTTGTCTACTTGATCAAAAGCATTTTGCGCGAAAGCACACCGGTCGGCGTTTCCAAGCGATAAAAATAAATTCCGGTTGCAACGATTTGCCCGGCGGCATTTCGCCCGTCCCAGAGAATCTTGTAATATCCGGCGGGTTGATTTGCATCGACCAGTTCCCGAATGCGTTGGCCGAGAATATTGTAGATCAAGAGTTTGACCCTGCCGGTCGCAGCGAGTCCATATTGAATGGTCGTGGTTGGATTGAACGGATTGGGATAATTTTGCGATAGCTCGATCTTTTCAGGAATCACCGCGTGGTTCTGGTCATACAGAGCCACATATTTTCCAAATGAATTTACCGTAGTGGAAACAGAAAATAAACGGCCTTGGCCACCGGCGTATTCAAATCCGAATTCGGTCACTCGATAGACGCCGATCTTACGTTCGTCGAAATCGGATCTTAACATTAAAGATGACATTTCTGATGCGTCGTATCGGATCGTAAGTTTCAAAGCGTCTTTCAGTTCTGTCGTGCCAATCAGTTCGACCCCGGCGTTCATCGAAGGCATCAGCGTCGATTCGATTTCTGTGATCGAGCCGGTTAGCAAGAATCCGGATTCGGATAAAGCCGGTTTGATTGAACTCACTTCAAATTCCGGCGAGAGCGACACAAAGGTTTCGCCTTTGAGCAGGGCGCTGACCGTATAATTTCTGGTTGCAATACGCTGATTGGCGGCCGCATCCTGTGCCGTGACCTGAACTTCAAGACTTCCGACGTTGGTAAGGTGATATGAAGAGGTGTATAAGTTCGACGGTCCTATTTTGCTCATGGCGGCAGAACGGCTGTCGATCGTGGTTCCGGAGCTGTTTTTCAGCGTGAAAGTTGAATTGACCGCGCCGGAAAGATCTTCATCGGCGTAAGCATAAGCGTCAAGATAGCGTTTTGTAATGGTTCCCTGCAATAGGCTGATATGTACATTAGGTCTTTTTGCATCAACGTTAAGAGTAAACGAACTCGATTGAAAAGCACCGCCTTTGTGGTCATCTGCCGTCACACGCCAGTAGTATATTCGAAGGCTGTCCAAATCCGAAGTCAGCGTCTGAAATGTATCGATGATCGTATAGGATTGGAATATGGACGAGAAATTTTGCAGGGTTGATATTTCCAACAAATAATACACCGTGTCGCCGTCAATATCACTCGATGCATTCCACCTGAAAGCAGGGCGGAGAATATTGGTAAGTGTGTTATGCGCAGGAATCAGTAAGGCAAAAGAAGATGCCGCATCGTTTTGTGCTGCAACATGAACAAGGAAAGTATCTGCGACGGACAGTGATCCGTCCGTTGCGCCGACGTAAATCGTGACGGTGCCGTTGAAATTAGCCAAACCGGTTAAATACAAGCTGTCATTCTGTAAGGACGGAATGACATTACCCGATGAGGATGAGACATTGAAAAAAAGCGTATCTAGATTGGGGTCCGTAAAATTCTGTGTTAGCCGGGATAGAAAAGTCTTTGCGAAGTCTTCCGCCAAGGTTGTATCCCGAAACGGGATCGCGACAACCGGTGCCTGATTCACGGATGATACGGTGACTGTAAATGTGTCGGCGACGGTATATTCTCCGTCGAATGCCGTAACGCGAATATCAACATTTCCGGCAAACAGCGCGGAACTCAATAGATACAAACTGTCGTTGGATATGAGTGGCGTGACGCCGGCTGAAAGATTGGATGCGCCGTATGTCGGTCCGTTGTCCACATCGTTAAATACGTTGGGCATCATTGCCAGGAACGATTTGCCGAAATCTTCATTGAATGATGTGTCGGGAATTGCCGCAGCAACGACCGGTGCATCGTTAATGTTGTTAACCGTTACCCGGATATAGGCAGAATCCTGTCCGCCGTAGCCGTCGGTGATATAGTAGGCAAAAGAATCAAGACCGGCAAAATTCGAATCCGGTTTGTAGGTAATGGTGAGATTGCCTACATCAATGGTTGCGGTACCGTTGAGGGCGCTGCTAACAGCCGTGATCGTGAGCGACTGGCTCTCCGCATCGGTATCGTTGGCCAGCGGAGAAACCTGCAGGGATACTTCTTCGTTAGTGCTTGCGTTGTCTGTATTAGCAACGGGTGAAGAGTTGTCCGGAATTTTTGCAAGAATAATATTGTCGATTCCGGCGCTGTCTGCACCTGCCGTAAATTCGCCGCGAATTCTAAGCGTGGTCACATTAGCAAGCACAGTCTGCATTTCCAACTGGCTCGGCGCCAACCCGGTCGTTTGCTTTTTCCAGCCGGTGGTTTCATTGAGGATAAGGCCGAAACCGGTGAAATTGGTCCTGGGATTGCTCGGGAAATCATAGTTTAACTGCACACCATTGCCGATCAGAATCACGTCGGGTTGTGAATTGTCCGTACCCGCCGGTTTCTGTTTCATGTCAAAACGCAGGGTTTTGTTGTAGGTCGAACTCAGATCCCCGAGGAATTTAGACGGCGCATTAAAATACCACCAAGCTCCGGTTACTGCGTCCACCGCATAGAAAAAGCCGCCCGGGTTTCCGCCCGTTGATAAGAAGGCCGAATCAGAGACATCGTTGAATGTATTCCATCCTTCGTCGTTTGTATTGAAATTACTCCGCGTGACCAGGAATGAATCACCCGCGGTAACGGTGACGACTATCGTTGCCGAATCTACCGCGCCGCCGTCGGAAACATAGAATTTGAAACTGTCAACCCCGGTAAAATAGACTGGCGGAACGTAGACAACAAAGGAATCGTTACCGTCAACATGCGCCTCGCCGTATTTTGGTTTGGATGCGGTGGATGCAAAGAGTGACGAACCCTCCACATCGGTGGCCGTGGCGATTACGTTGATCCTCGCGATGCCAAATTGATCCGCAATGGCGAAAGTGTCCTTAGGTGATGGGGCATCATTAACAGGAGTGACTGAGATGCTTACACCTGCGGTATCCCATCCGCCGCGTCCGTCGTATATGACGTAGCGCAAAGTGTCCTTGCCGAAGTAATTGAGCGGGGATGTATACACAATGGTCGTATCGGGCGAGCCGATGTAAGCAGTTCCATTCTGCGGGTAACCAGGTAAAATTTCCACAATGGAAAGTGCGTCGCTGTTCGAGTCTACATCGTTTCTGAGAACGGGAAGATGGGTTTCAACATCTTCAGGAGCAGACAAGAAATCAGTGGATGCGATCGGTTCTGAATTGAGAGAATCCGAAGCAATCAAAAAAAGCGCCGTGTCTTTGTAAAGCGGTACGAAATCATATGGTCCGCCGGTTCGCAGGCCATTGATCTCTCCGAAAGCGCCGGTTTTTGAACTATAGTTCAGAACTTTGACCGTGTCGTTCAATGCAGGCAGATATCCGTCGATCAGACTAACGTTCAAGATTCCCGCGAGCGTTGCGCTGCCGGACGCGCGAAGTTCGTCAAACTGGCCGAGGTTCTTTCCGCCGATCTCTGCGTCGTATATGGCAGTACTCGTATTCTTCAGATTTCCAGTTACCCTGAGTTTACCGGGAGAGGTTCCGGGGCGTATCGTGCCTGCGTTGGTAAATCTTGTACTCACATCGAGCGTTCCTTTACCGGTAATGATACCGCCGCTGAAATTAACGAGGCTGTCATAGCATAGGATCGTCAATCCGGAGTCAACCTGCATAGTTCCATAATTGCTGATCTGATATTCAAAACTTGAAATGCCTGTGCCGCCGGATTTATTAAGGGTTCCGTAGTTTATCAGGTAAGGTTCACCGGTTGCAAAGAACCAATTGGAATTGTAATCCGTGGTCAGATTAGTAACAGCCCCGGCCATATTGTTGTATACCGTGCTGTCTGAAAATCCCCAGGGCGAACTCCAATTAGCTGTACCATAATTGAAAACCGTTCGTTGGCTTACAGTTCCATTACCACTCCAGTTAAACGTTGAACCGGCGGGCAGTGTCAAGCTCAGCGCTCGATTAGGCGAAGCCATGGTGCCCGCGGTCAATTGCAGGTAATTACGAACATACCAATGATTGTTGCCGCTCACAGTTCCATTCACAAGTAGCGTATCAACTTTCAAAGAGTCGGTTGTAACAAAATTCACCGTGCCGCCGGCAACGTTCAGTCTATTTCCTGCTCCCAGGAAATGACCGGGCATCATTCTGAAATTGGTCGTGCCTCCGTTAATTGTTGTACGGTTAGTCGTGCTGAAAGTACTGTCAAAGTTTATAGTTCCGCCGCCGATAGTTGTGTTGCCGATAATGTTGTAGATACCGTCCATTGCAAATGTCGTTGGACTGATTAGAACCGTTCCCGTACCTGTGACGTTGCTGGACGCGTCGAACGTGTGATTTCCTGCGGCAAAATCGATGGTAGAACCGGGTGATAAAACAAAGCCGCCTCCGGCATGCGTTCCGCTCGCACCGAAATAAAGAGTTCCGGATTGAACTTCAATCAACCCATAATTATTGACATAGTATTCAAAACTCGAAATACCGGTACCTCCGGATTTACGAAGTGTGCCGTAATTATTAAAATTATTTGAAGTGCCGCCGAACCAGTTTGTATTGCCGTCTACCGTCCAGTCAGTCAAAGCACCGGGCATGTTATTGTAAACAGCATTCATATCCAATCCCCACGGACTTGTCCAGATCGCGGTTCCGTAATTGTTAAAGGTACGTCGCTGAAAGGTTCCGTTGCCGCTCCAATAGAACGTGGCCCCAACAGGAACCGTAATGGTAGTTGATGAATCGGTCGATACAACCGTTCCCCCATTGAGAACAAATTTAGAATTAACATAAATAGGCGCTGTCCCGCCGAGCGTACCGTTCGTCAGATTGAGCGTGGTCACGATAATGCTGTCACCCGTGCTGACGTTAAATGTTCCGGCGCTTTGACGCAGAGTGCGAAGTTGAATGTTATCCGGCGCAGTGATCGTTACGGTTCCTCCTGTAACGGAAACGCTGTCACCAAGGCTTTGAATACTGCCCCCGGCGCCATTCAGCTTAACTGTATCGCCGGTGAATGTGCTGACGCCCAGAATGTCGTACGTTCCGCTGAGCGTAGCCGTTCCGTTGGAAAAAGTGACATTTCCGTACCCCGCCAATCGGGAGCCGGAATCAAACACATGCTTTGTTGCAGTTCCGCCGCTGAAGATCATCGTTGCGCCGGCAAATACCGTGTCCACGGAATTGGTCCATTTCGTGGTATCACTTAATGTAAGAGATGTGGTGTGAACCTCGATGCGGCCATCGGTATTCTCTACCACGATGGCAATAGTAGAAGCCGTTCCCGCCGATTTTTTCAAGAGGCCGCTGTTTTTGATGCGCGGTTTTGAAGTACCGGCAGAGTACGAAAACCCGCTGTTGCTGCCCGCGAGATCGATCACGCCGGGCGGCTTATTGTCGAATACGGCTCCGTTGGTATAAGTGAATGAGGTACCGGTATGCATCATGGTTCCGTAATTTACAACAGTGCGGCGCGACATGGTCTTGGCGGATCCCGAACTCACATTCAAACCGGCGCCCGGAGCTATGACCAAGGTCACGGTAGAATCGGAACCGCTCAACGTTCCAGAGCTCCAGTTCCATACCGTATTGATCCAAACCGGCGCAGAACCGGTCAATGTTCCGCCGGAGAGTTGCAGTCTATTTATGCGTACGGTATCCACTGTGCTGAAAGTTAAAGTACCCGACGAAACATACACACTGTCGAATATTCCTACCAATCCTGTGCCGTTGTTAAACGTCGTGCTTCCGGCCGTGTTGTGTACTCAAGACATGGGTAACACTTTGTACTCAGGACATAGGTAACACTTTTTAGATTTAAATGGTAGTTAATTCCATTGCTTTAAACTCAAAAGTTGATAGATCAATGAAGCCGAGTTTAAGAT
>WBUR01000059.1 GCA_008933615.1 bacterium
CACGATTTTATCTCGGCCATCATTGCATCTTGCTTATCTTTCGTTAATGCCCCGCCAGTATAAATCATCGCCGCGGCTGATCCGGTGACGGCAGCTTGCTGGCCTGTATTTTTTGTTCCGATATCCGAACTGTCCGCTCGAAACCATCCGGGTTTACTTAATCCAGAAGTTGCCCCGTCACCCGCCCTCTTGATCGAGCGATAAACGGGCTGCGGAGTGCAGTTGAAGTGCAGGAAAGCTGCAACGGTTATAACAGCCGCACCACTTGAATTGAACAACACGTTTTTAATCCATTTCATGTAATTATTCATATTTACTTTTTTTGCGTTATAGGCTTTTTAATATTTTGTGTCAGGCGATCGGCGACGTTCACACTCGAATCGGGTTTCCATATTCGTTTCCCCCACAATCGCAGCATGGCGGGTAGAATAATTACCGATGACATAGAACATATAATTATTCCAATGCTGCACATATAACCCAGGCTGGACAATCCTTGATTGTCAACAAATATCAATGAACCAAATCCCATGACCGTGGTGAGCGCCGAGAGAAACATGGATTGCCCTGTTTCATGAATCGCAGCAAATACATCGTGACGCTGATCTTCAAGATATCTTGAAATAATATAAATGCCGTAATCGACACCGGAGCCTATCAATAAAGGAAGTGAAATCATATTCACAAAATTGATCTTAATGCCCAGGAGTCGCATCACGCCCATAATCGCCAAGATGGAAAAGGTCAGCGGCACCATACACACTATCACGGCCCGCAGATTCCAGTACTTGATAACAACAAGAACCAAGACCGCAATGAGCGACGCGATCAATGCCACCACAAAATCTTTTTTTACCAAAGTTAGGAATTCCGCTGTGACCACACGGATTCCTGTTATGATTATATTTTGATCCGCTAATTTTGGATCGGTTTCCACGTCTTTTATGAAATTATTGACTATGTTAATATCATGCGTTGGCCCGGTCAATTCTACCTGCGTAACTACTTTTTTTAGTCCGTTCTTTTCAACGTAATAATGCTGCATGATATCGCCAAAGCCTTCATTTTGAAAACTATGGATGGTAATCGGCTCGCTCACGGTGAGCATCCTACGAAGCCGCTCTAATCGAAAATAGTTCATTCGAAGCCCCTGCTTGGTCATTTCCAGCCGAATCTTAAATAAAATACTTTCAACGTCCAGACTGCCGATCTTGTCGAGATTTACTCTTTGATGCTCGACGGACGGAAGATACCGTAAGAGTGAATTATATTCTTTTACTACTCCTTCGGTTTCCAACCTGTCCATTTTATCATTCAGCAGGTGAAGTTTTTGTATCAGGGCCTCGTCTGTGGTTGCAGAACAAACCACGCTGATCGGCTTAAAATGACTGCCGAACTTTTCCTGTAGACGTTTGATCATCTTCACATCCACGTCGTTCTTACTTCGGATGTTCTCTATGTTCTCATCAAACGTCACGCCAATGCCTTTGTCACGGCTCGGAATCGCGCCGAAGAGAACCGCTACCATGAAGGTTGTGATTACAATACTCCCGGTCGTAATGTATTTAGGATGGCGTAGTACAAACCTTGACAGAAGACCTAACAACTTGCTCAGCAGCAGCTGTAAATAATTTCCTCTAAGATGTGGTTTCCGATCACGTAGCTTGATTTCGGCCGGCATTATTATCAGAACAGCCATAAAAAGAATCAGAATACCGACACCCCCGATAAAACCGAGTTCATATAATCCCCTAAACTTGGTTATCATAAGGACTGCAAAAACAAATGCGGTGCTTACCACGCCATAGAACACACTGGTTCCAGTCTCGCCGAAAGTGATTATCAAGTTTTGCAGAATCGTATTGTGCCTGGAATGCCTCTCCTGCTCAATAAAGCGGTTGTAAATGTGAATCGAATAATCGACTCCTAATCCAAGCAGCATCGCACCCGCAGCGGCGGTAATGATATTAAATTTTTCGAACATCAAATCGCCTACACAAAACACCCATGATACGCCTGCCATGATTGGCGCCATTATAAAAAATAATGCTCGAAGATTGCCATAGAACAAATAGAACAGTACCAAGATCAATATAATGACAATGAATGAACTGTCTATCAGGCCTTGTTTTACCGCGCGTGCATTCGACAAAGCCGAAACATAATTGCCGCCAAATGAAATTTTGATCTCATCCCTCTCTTCGCCAAGCGATGCAAGAAGGGAATCGCAAATGATGTCGTTACGGTCAACAAACGCCTCGCAGAACTTTGTGTCGTTGGATGCACCCGTCGGTTTTACAAAAAAAAGCAGGGTTTTTTTATCCTTGGACAAATAGTAACTTTCTTTATCTTTCAATAACGAAGCATTTTGCCGGCCAAGCATTTTTTCCACGTACGGCAAAAACATTTCTGAAATCAGCAGCGGATCTTCGCGCAGAATTTTTTTAAGTAACGGGTCGGGCGGTACGGGCGCATTCAATATATTTTTGCAATTGAGTATGAGTCTTTCGATCTCGGCGTCATCAAACCTTTTCAATACTGAATCCAGATCGGCAGAAGAGAGATAGAGAAGGCCGTTCTTAATAAAAAACTCTTCTATGAACGTTTTTTGATTGTCTGTGATTGAATAATTGCAACTCACCACCATGCCTGTTCCCATGAGGGCTTCATCTAATTTTCCGGCAAAAGATTTTAACAGGTCGGCATCCGCAGGCAGAGAATCCGGGGTTTCAATTAACGTAATATGACGATCCTGAGCGCCGAAATCTTCGTTCACTTCCCAAAATTCCTTGATCAGTTTTGAATTCTGAGGCAGCAGGTCAAAATTGTTAGTGCTAATTTTGATCTGAAGCATATAATAAATCGAAACGGTTGTCAGTACTGCGACCGCAGGTATAACAAAGCGGGCGTGCTTGTAACAAAATTCAGCAATATTCGACAGGATGGTTTTCATTCACTTCTCCGATTATCAACGCCCAATAATATCATATTTAGAGTTCATTTTCAACCTTAATTCCAAAACGGAAAATTGCTGAAGCAATCATGATATTGAGTGAACGCAGAGTGAAAAAATGCATTTTGTTAGAAAACTCAACCCCATGGCCATCAGCAAATTACTATTTGATAATACCCGTTCAATTGATTATAATTTTTTTGGCAGTTTCATCAGTTAAAGTGAAAAGTATATGACTATTTTTTCGTATTTTAAGCCGTGTCAGATACTGTGGCTTATGTACTTTTTGTGCGTGTCGGTCTGGCCTCCCCTTCTTGCACAGACTGCATTAGGCATTGAATCATTCACTTATCTTCTTGATCATCCATCAGAACGGCCGTATAGTAGCTATATGACCCGCGCAGATCAATTTTATAAACAACGCGATTATCGCCATGCTATTTATAATTTTAACTTTGCCAGAGAATTAGAACCGAGAATTTCCAACGATTTCTTGTTTAGCTTTAAACTTGGTTATTCGTATAAGGCCACCCACAAATTTGATTCCGCGTCGGTTCATTTACTGAAAGCCTCGGCAGATCCGCTCATGGGTGATTACGCCTTGTTTCAATTGGCACAAATCTTTTCAAAGCAGGATAGCGTAGCTGAAGCGATCACTCATTTTAAAAAGCTGTTACAGAAATTCCCCAATACGGTTTTTTATATTGAAACCTGCCTTAATCTTGCCGGCCTCTTATTTAGTCAAAATCAGCCTGATGCAGCCGATGTGTATATTAATCAAGCCGCCGGTATTCTAAAAGACGACCCGGTTATGAGAAATGTATACCAAAGCCGTATTCTCCTTTTACGAGGGAATAGTTATGTTCAAAAAAATAATTTCAACGGCGCCTTGGAGATATTTCGTAAAATTCAGGAAGATTTTCGTTATACCGACGAAGCCTATAAGGCCAAAATTTTAAGCGAATCGATTCGCAGGCAACAAAATACACCTGCGACAATAGATCAATTCATTGATGGTAATAACGTCCTCATTCTACAAGGATATTATCAAATGGCTTTGAATGAACTGGCCGAAAACAAAGCCCGCTTTACGCTGCCACATGATCAGACTGAAATTGAATATAACATCGCGCGAATTTATTTCGCCCAAGGTTTGTATAACGCGGCGATCCCCCGTTATCAATACCTCTGGAAAAAATACCAGCATAAAGAATCCTTATTTAATTTGGGCAAAGCCGCAAGATATCAGGGCGATCTCGCGCTCTCCACGTCCGCTTATCGTGACTATCGCGACAAAGCGTTCTTAACATCTGCTTGGAAGAACTATATTACTTATGAGATCGCCAATAACTTTTCTGCCATGGGTGACAGCGCAAGCCTCCGACAGGCTAATCTTTACTACGCTGAAGTTCGCCTGAAGACTCCATTATCTGCTATCTATGGCTACACAGCCGCTTTTCGAACGGCATTTAATTTATATAAATTATCCGAATATGACTCTTGCATCGTACTGCTTGCAGAAATTCAAAATGCAGTAGACTTTTTAAAGCCCAAATGTCAATTCTGGACAGCAAAGGCGTATGAAAAAAAGAAGGAACTGCAAAAAGCCAATGCAATTTATGAAAGACTGGCGAGTGATCAACCGCGAAATTATTACGGTATGTTGAGTCATTATCTCCGCCGGAATAACCCTAAGCACCCTGATGATAGTTTTTTTTATGTTAATTCATCGGTTGGGCAGGATGAAAAATCGTCGTTGTTCAATTTCGACATGATCAAGAAACTGTATTTTAGAATCGAGCAGGATAACGGGCGATTCTATTTTAATGACCGCTCGTTGCAGTCTCTTGAAAAAGAATTTATCAAAGCGTGGATAGGCAAAGAAATTCTGGAACCAAAGTATGCGCAGATGGAACTTTATCCTCTGCGGAAAAAATATCTTGAGTCGATTGAGTCCGCTGTTCTCTTCAGAAATTATCTGGAATTTCTTGAAGCCTATGATCTGGCGGTTGAAACTAACGTTGCGATGAAGAAAAAATTTAAGTCGTTTTTTAAATCCGAAGAAGAATCGGCAAAACTATTTTATCCGCGTTATTATCAATCCTACGTGCGGCAATACGCCCAAAAGTATGGATTGGACGAGGCGTTTGTTTTCGCCTTGATCAAGAACGAGAGCGCATTCAAAACCTACAGCATCTCCAAGGCAAGAGCCATCGGACTGATGCAGATCATGCCATTCACCGGTAATACACTGGCGCGGGAATTGAACTTAGATCATTTTGAAATGATGGATCTGCAGCAACCGGAAAAGAGTATTCTTCTGGGAACCTATTATCTTCACCAGCAGGCCATGGAATATAAAAACTTTATTCCTGCGATCCTGGGAGCGTATAACGCCGGACCACACAGAGCGGATTTTTGGATGAGGTTTTATAATCCTGATGAACCGGAAGAATTTCCGGAGATCGTGGAACTTTTTGAAACGAATAATTATATCAAGAAAATTCTTCTCGACCGGTGGATCTACTCTCAACCATGATCAGTTTTTCGTCTCCTGCTTAATCCACACAACCAATTCACCGTTTCCCCGATAAGATCATGCAAATATGGAATCGGTTTTATTCGTTTTTATAACGCTCCTCATTTTCTAATCGCATGAGATCATGACGCTCTTCTGTCCAAACGCGCGTTAAAACCGGGCAATCGGCGCAGGCATACGCACTGCAACGTTTGTGTAAATGGATCAACCCTTGCGCGAATTGAACCGTTAGGCGGTTTACCACATCCAGCCTTAACTGTTTTTTCATATACGACAGGATCGAATTCCTCTCAAGGCTTGTCGAAGTATTGTATAACTGTAAAACTTTTCCATGAAGAGTTTTTTTACTGCTGAACTTCGCATGCAAAGCCACGACGGGTAAGACGGCGTTCACCCATATCTCAAAAGCCCGCTGCCTTCCTATCAGGTCCCCTTGTTTTCGTTTTCCCCCGTCTTCCAGCAGATAATGTTCGCTCCAGTGTCCGAATGAATTCACCGTAAGGAACGATATGCAATCCTCAAAAGCATTAGAGGACGACTTTTCAAATGTCAGAATAAAAGTTTTCAATAACGGCCGATTGCGGTTTTGAACCAGAAGCTTTGAAAAACCGGCTAGGCGCAGGGTCGGGAAATTATCCGGCCGGAGCCTGAAAAATTTCCATTCGGTCGAAGACATCGGTTCGACCTTATGCTGCAATTGAAATTCCGACCACAGATTTTCCAGACGCTGAACAAACGGCACAACTTGAAGCGATTTCACCTCTGTTAAAAGGCCGCCTGCTCCCAAAAAAATAGCCTGAATACGCATCAATGCCGTAGCCTCTTCGTCGCTTGCGATCGAATTCATCAGCGTTTGATAGGGTACTTTTTGGGCTAATCTTTGGAAAGGCTCGCGGTTCTTTGAAAATCCGAGTGCATCCATTATGCCCTGATAGAGCAATTCGTTTAGATCGGTTTTCTGACGGACGAACTGTTCTTCAAATTTATTGCATTTCGCCTCAAACCGCTGGCGTCCGTTTTCCAGTATCCATTGATGCAGAAAACCGGCTTCGAGGGTTGGAACGGTGTCATAACAGAAAATATTCTTCCGATCGTCCTGAATGGATTGAATTTTTTGAATCACAGCTGTCAGGCTATCGTTCAGATATTGCCCAATCGCCAGCGTCGGCATGCGTTTATCTTTCGTGTCGTCAACAAAGACCACGTGCAGAATGACTTTTTTGTATGAGACATTCTCCGAATGGCGGTGATGATCCCAATCGGATGTCTTCCAGTGCAATTCAACATCGCCCGTGAGAACTTCATTACCGATCCTGATCTTGGCCTGTATAAAATCCGGCCCTGCGTCCTTATTCCATATTCCTCGATCGAGTATCCGCACCTGTTTCTTGTCCGTGGTCTTTAATTCGTCCATTTTGAGGAACAGGTGAAACCATATCGCCTGTATGATCTGCTCCGATATACGGTCGAGGTTTTCTCTGACGGTCGGCGAATCGGTATGTAATGGGTAATGGAACATGCTGAAGAAAATTATTGCAATTAAATTCAAATATTATAAATTAAGCCACGATTGAATACGCCGAAGTGGTGGAATTGGCAGACGCGCTGGACTCAAAATCCAGTAGGACTCAAATCCTGTGTGGGTTCAAGTCCCACCTTCGGCACTTTAACCCGAGTTAACCGCTCGGGTTTTTTATTTTTCAAAATAGAACGATATAAGAAAAAAATCTAAACAGGTAAGAAGCGAATGCGATGTCTTTTTTCTTCAACACTTATGATAGCGCCACGATCAAGAGCGGCGGTAAGGTCTTTTAAAATGGTATTTAATTTGTTGTTGATATTGGTTGGCGTTTCATCTTCCAGTCTGAAAATAATGACGCTTGGCAAAGTTTCCTGTGAGGCGGACATTAACGCGCCAAAATCCAAATCGAAAGTGAGTATTATTCTTCCTTCGTTTCTTGATTTTTTCAACTATTTTTGAATCCGGTAATTTATGCAGATTCAGTTCTCTCAAATGAATGGCGTCATAACCAGTATCCTTTAGCCATCGAATGGTGGTCTGGGATATTCCCATATCGGCAAGAAATTTCACTCTAAACCTCAGCCGCGGAATGGAGTTCTTCTTTGGTAAGCCAAGCCGCATAGTGCAAACACTCTTTGATATCCTCTGCTTCGAGATCAGGATACTCTTTCAGAATAGCCTCCGTGGACATACCGTTGGCTATCAGATTAATGATAAGCGATACAGGGATCCTAATTCCGCGAATGCATGCCTGGCCGCCCATGACCTGGGAATCAAAAGTAATACGTTTGAAAATTTGCATACCAACTGCTTTCTGATTTAATAACTGTCATAAATTTAGTAAATCGGCCCTACACATACAAATGCTTTTGTTCAGAATGCCCGAATTGAATTCGCAGATGTTTTATTCCCATCGGCTTCTCCGATACGCTCCTCCATCCTTGTGCCTATTTTCACATAAATTCATTGATAGTTTTGTAGATGCCGGTTATATTTATCTGTCCTTCCTTTGTTCTATCTAAAACGGAGAAGCCGGAATATGGATGACCTACCAACAATCTCATTACTGTGAAATCTGCCTAAACGGATTTCATCATAAAGCTACTTTGACACTTAAACAGAGCCCTCGTTTCGTTTTGACGAGGAGTCTGGTTGTTGGCTTGCAGATTCCAACGGTTCCTGTAAATTTTTAAGGAGGAATATATGGAGATAAAAATAGTGACCACGTTTGTGGTATGCATCGTTTTGCTGGCTGTGATATTAGTCGTCGCATGCCGGCCAAAGAAAGACGACAGACTCTACCCTATCGAGGTGAAGGGTCAAATGGGCTATATTGACAAAACGGGAAAAGTAGTAATAGAGCCTCAATTTGATAATGCCGAACTTGAGTGGTTTTCGGAGGAACTGGCAGGCGTAATGATCGGAGATAAACTGGATACAGGAAAAGTAAACCAATACGGCCGCGTGGCTTCGAAAAATACCAAATGGGGCTATATCAACGGAAAGGGTGAAATCATCATCAAAGCGCAATTCGATGGCGGCGGGAAATTTTCCGAGGGGCTTGCGCTGGTGAAGGTTGGCGATAAGTATGGTTATATTGATAAAACAGGAAAGACCGTGATCGAACCCCAATTCGATGCTGCCGGTGGAAATTTTTCTGACGAACTCGCATACATGAATATCGGCGGCAAGTTTGGTTACATTGATAAAACGGGGAATATAGCTATCAAACCCCAATTTGATGACGGCTGGAGTTTTTCCGAGGGGCTTGCGATTGTCAAGATCGGCGGCAAGGGAGGATTTATTGATAAGACCGGGAAGACCGTTATCGATCTGCAATATGAAGATATCGGAGAATTTTCCGAGGGGCTTGCGCTTGTGAAGATCGGTGATAAGTATGGTTATATTGATAAGACAGGAAAGACCGCTATTGCGCCCCAGTTTGACGATGCCTGGGTATTTTCTGAAGGACTTGCGCTTGTGAAGATCGGTGATAAACATGGCTACATTGATCAGACAGGCAACGTCGTTATCAACCTGCAATTTGATACTCCCGGGGGAAATTTTTCTGAAGGGCTTGCCTATATGAAGATCGATGGCAAGTTTGGTTTTATTGATAAAACAGGAAAGATCGTTATCAAGCCGCAATTTGATCATATCGGGGAATTTTCTGAAGGAGGCCTTGCGCGCATGGGGATGAATGTCAAGGAGGGTGGCGTCAGGTTTGGGTATATTAATAAGTCAGGAAAGACGGCTTGGACAGAACCGGAGTAAGTATCTCTTTATATGAAACGGCGTGCGAGACCTTTCCAAACAAGTATTTTTGTTTTACATATCTATTTGTCTATTTCATAGCATGTTCCATATATGTGTCCAATAATTACTTTTGGAGGAGAAATGAAAAAAGATAATAAAAATATGTCACGATTTTCATACGCACTCCATCAAGGAGGCATAAGAGAATTAGCCAACGAATATTCTGGTGAAATATTTGTCACAATTACGGCTGTAGTTACAATTGCGGGATTATACTTTTGGTTTTTTATTTATCCTTCTTTAAATATTGGAGGATCTTCTTTATATGAAACATCTAAGAATGTAGAATGCGGTAATGACATTCAAGATGCTCTTGGTACTTTTCGTAAAAACATGGATATGCCCTACACAATTGAACCTGAGGATTACAAAATTATTTTTAATAATGGACAAATTATCAAGGAATACGATCGCGATGGCATACATTACCGCGCATTTTTCAATATTTTAAATACATCAGAAGGTTGTTTTTTGAAGTTTTTTAAAAAAGGGAAATCTCAACCCGGTCATCATGAAATTACAATGGGAAACTATGGAATCGTTAAGCTATCTAAATGCAATTGCGAATAGTGGATTATCAATGTTATTTGTTTTAGTTTCAAGGGTTTGAAAAACAAACATTTGCCTTGTTGTTTTGAGGGCACTTCGCTTCATATAACACGCGGAATGTGCTTCGTCTCTACATTGTGTCCAAAACGTGGCTTACCTCGGGCCGGAAACTCTGCGAAGGATGAGGAGTCAGTTCTGCCCTGAGCCAGCCGAAGCGTGAGGTCAAAATAAAAAACCTACAAAGCCAAGACAGCCCTGTAGGTTTTTCTCTCACTCCCCATTTCACAAATATTCATTTATTTTGAGGTCACATTTTATGACCTCAAAATTAGCTTAGCCCTACGCATCTCCCTTGAACGGCTTGAATTCGATCCAGTCGTTCTCTTTGAAAATGCCGCGCAGTATCTCCCGGTCTTTATCGGTCGGCAACATTTCCATTTTATATTTCTCGTATTGTTCGGTGGTCAGTAATTTCCCGTCAATAGTATACGTTTGATGCGCGTACGTTCCGATCTTGCGGTTAAATTTAATATCCGGCACGATCAGCTTTGGCTGATCTTCCCCGATCAACGTATTCATATCAACGATCAATTTTGATATCTCCGCATGATACAGCCCGCGCGCCATTTGATTGAGCTGGTCTCTGCGCACCTCTTCGTCCGTCTCGCTTTCATTATAACGGCCTTTGAGCCCCCAGACGTACGCCCAATGTGCATTGGAGGAGCCATCCGTCCCGAATAAGTCATATGCCGTCGGAACCCATTTGTTGAAATATTTTTGCACGATTTCGACGGGAATCTTTCCGGCTTTCAGAATACGTTTGAGTCCGTTATTACCCGTCCCGAGATGGAACGCTTCTTCTTTAAGCATAGGATCCATACTCATGGCAAGTGGCATGAACGATGAATGGCTGAGCATCTTTAACTGAAACTTTCCATCACGGTCGATGAATTCGGTATACGTATACATATCGAGCCAATTTTCCATGACCTCGTTGAAAGAGCCGAGCAGACGCTTTTGTTCATACGCGCGGCGCTCGAGTAATTTCATCGCCTCCTTGCGTCCGCCTTCGCCGAAATGCGTCACCAGAATATGGCTCATTTGCCAGCCATGGCGCATTTCTTCGGCATTGATACGCATGAGTGCATACAGATCGTAATCGCTGGGCGCGCGGTCAACAAGATAGCGCTGCTGTTCGACCGAAGCAAATTCAGTGTCGCCTTGGTATACGATCAACTGTTGGAGGGCATCACGAATTCCCTGATTGGGAATATCAAGCACGCGTTCCCATTTACGGTCGCCTCGGAAATCGCCGAACTCGATTTCGTTGTACCGGCAGGGTTCGTATTTAGGCTCCAGAAGGTAATTGGGAAGAAATCGTTTGAACGTTTTTTCATCGTAACCGATGTCTTTCTTCCATTCAGCGAATATGTCTACCCAATCGTTGAATGTTGATATCTGGGCTTTTAGCATGGACACTCCTTTGCTTAGATTAAATAGATCACTTTATTTAACAATACAATTTTACGTTTTAAGTGCGCCTGAATTGATCAACCCTGATCCCAACTGAGCAGTCAGTTCTTCAGAAATCCATGAAGAAAGAGGTTTACCATTTGATCGGATATTTTCTGAATGGACAGCGATTGATTTTTGTGCTTTTCAGGATTAAACCAGGTGTAAGTCCAGTTCATCATCCCAAATAAAGACAAGGCTGAAATCTTAATTTCCTGATTCAAACGCATGTGGGGTTGATTCGATTTTGTTCGCGCAATGTCCAGCAGCATATTCTCAAGGATTTGCAGATAGGTTTTTTTCTTTGCATTAATCAATTCAAAATACTCACCCGATAAGGAATCCGATTCATGTGACAGAACTTTCATAGCGCTCAGGTGCGTTACAAAGTATTGAAGATGATTATGAACAAAAAGGTTGAGGCGTTCGACGGGATCGCCGGATTGATTTAACTTTTCATTTAATGACAAAATAACGCTGTCGAAAGAATACTGCGAAATGAGGAACAATAGTTCCTCCTTCGTTTCAAAATAATAGTAAAGCCCGGCCAAACTTGTTTTTAGTTCCGCAGCCAAATCGCGCATGGAAGTGTTGTGATAACCGTTTTGAGCAAACAATGTGGCTGCACGGTCCAGAATATCATATAATTTCCCGTGGTAATGAATGCTCTCACCGGCATGATCCTTCGTCAGCATTTGTTTAAATCCCTGATGACGCTTTCCAGCCGCTAATTCAGAAACTATTTCCATAGTGCAGTAGATTTTAAATTATTCGAACGAACGTTCGAATATAAAATTACCGGCCCGAAAACGCAAGAAATATTTATGATTAATTTAGGATTGGAAACATCTCGGCCGGCACAGCCCTAATTCGCTCTTGAATATACTTGCGGAATTCTTTACTTTGAAAAAAATTTCCGGCGGGCGTTAACTTGCACCATATTCCAAAAAAACGATTAAGTCAGAATTTTTTGATCGACTCCAATATCTCGCGGAAGATAGTTGACGCCTCTCACTTATCGCCGGCTGATACGGTGTTGGAAATAGGATGCGGCCAAGGCGCTCTGACCGGAGAGATACTTAGACAAGCTCATCATATCTACGGAGTCGAATTTGACCGTCAACTCTATTCGACACTGAAGCAAGAGCTAAAGGACCAAAAACATTTCACATTATTCGAAGCGGACATTCTTGAATTTGATTTCGATCAAATTCCCGACCACGGTAATAAAATTAAGGTGATCGGCAATCTGCCTTATCATATATCGAGCCCGATCATTTTTAGGCTGATCGATCAGCGGGATCGGATTAACACCGCGACTATCATGCTCCAAAAGGAAGTGGCACTGCGCCTGGTGTCCGAACCGTCTTCGAAGGACTATGGCATTTTATCTGTTTTTTGTCAGTACTTTGCCGTTTGTAAAAGGCTGTTCGATATTCCGCCATCGGCTTTTTTCCCACGACCGAAGGTTGAGTCGTCCATTGTTCAGTTGACATTTAGGGACAGTCCGCCGCCGGTGAGTGATTTCGACACATTCAAACAAGTTGTTAAAAGAAGTTTTAATCAGCGCAGGAAAATGCTGCGAAATTCATTATCCGCTTTTGTCGGAAAAAGATCAATTGATTTCAACCTTCAATTGCGCCCGGAGCAGTTATCCGTTGACGAGTTTATACGCTTAACCGACTTACTTTATCAAAACACTTTATGCGTGAAAAATCAAAAATAGAGATCGACAAGGAATTTATCGACGATATTAAAGATCTCGTGGATTCCAAAGCCGAATATTTGCTTAAAAATATTCTCAGTGATTTGCATCCGTCGGACATTTCCGAAATTCTGGATCATCTCGACGAGGAAGAGCGTAATTACGTATTCCAGATCATTGAAACCGAGAAAGCATCTGAGGTTATCCTCGAGCTGGATAACGCCTCGCGTGAAGACATTCTTGAAAATCTGGATGAGGAACAGATTTCTGATATGTTGGATGAAATGCAGTCGGATGATGCGGCAAATATTGTGCAGGAATTGGATGAAGAAACCGCTGAAAAAGTTCTGAGCCAACTCGACTACGAAGACTCGCAGGAAGTCAAAGAACTTCTGAAATATGACGAGGATTCGGCCGGCGGATTAATGCAGTTGGAATTCGTCAGCGTTTTCGTCACCGATACCATACATGAGGCTATAGAAGAAGTTCGCGAAAAATCCAAAGACGTTCAAAAGATTTATGATATTTTTGTTGTGAATCATGACAACCAATTGGTCGGCGTACTTTCTACAGAAACGCTTCTCATGGTCTTTCCTGACAAATTAGTTTCCGAAGTAATGAATCATGAATTTGTTTTTGCGACGACGCATCAGGATCAGGAAGAAGTTGCCAAAATATTTAAGAAGTACGATCTGGTTACTATTCCGGTTACGACGCCATCGGGTAAGTTGGTCGGCCGTATCACGATTGATGATATCATTGACGTCATTGAAGAAGAAGCGTCTGAAGACGTGTCAAAAATGGCGGGATCCGTCAATGAAGATGTAACGGAAACCTCCAGCTTCCGGATATCAAAATCACGCCTCCCATGGCTTTTGACCGCGATGGCGGGTGAATTGGTCGCTGCGTTTGTTCTCAGCCGTTTTGAAAATTCAATCCAAACGATTCTTGCGCTGGCTTTTTTTCTGCCGATCATCATGGCAATGGCGGGAAACATCGCAATACAATGCTCTTCGATAGTCATTCGCGGTTTAGCAACAGGTGAAATCGGCGTCCTGGACATTCAACGGCAGATATTCAAGGAAATTCGAGTTGCAGGAATAAACGGCATCATATTGGGAGTAGTTCTGGGAAGCATCGTAGCCTTGTGGATAGGAGACGTTCACATAGCTATCGTGGTGGGAACGGCGCTGATCTGTGTGATCTTTTTTGCCGCTTTTAACGGAACGGTGTTTCCGCTCATTTTGAAAAAATTTAACATCGACCCGGCTTTGGCGGCCGGTCCTTTTGTTACCATGACGAACGATACGCTCGGCATTTTTATTTACCTCGGCATAGCTACATTTTTTCTGCTTAACAGATAATTATTTTTCGATTATGACTACGGCTGTTGCATAACTGTGGGAGTGCGATACGCTGAGATGGATGCGGGTAGATTGCAGGTGCTTTTTTAATTCATTAAAAAGAAATACATGCGGGATGCCCTCGGGATTAACCTCGACCGAAACGTCCGTCCATGTGTGCGTGTGGTTTCTTCCGAGATGGGCGGCTTTTACCAAAGCCTCTTTAGATGCAAATCGGACGGCGAGTGAAGGATAGGGATTTTCCTTTTTTAAACAATAGTCGATTTCTTCCTGTGTAAATATCCGTTTAAGGAATTTATCGCCGTACTCCAAATGGCTTTTCTTAATTCGTTCGATTTCAACTATGTCGGTTCCTATGCCGAATACCATATTTTCTTATTCGATATTATGATCTTTTATCTTTTTATATAATGCCGGGCGGCTGATACCCAAACGCCGTGCCGCTTCCGCTTTGTTATCCCCTACTTCCCCCAGTACTTTCAAAATTACGATCTTTTCCACTTCGCCTGCAACAGCATCCGATATCAATTTGAGCGATGTGTTTTTTTTGATAAAATGATCGATCCAAATTTGCTGGTCATCTGAAAATTCGAAATGACTTAAAAAAGGCATTCCCTTACCGTTTGTTCCGTTACGATTACCGGAAAGTGTTTGTGCCGTACTGTTAACGTCAATTTTATTGCCGGACGACATTATTACCCATCTTTCGATCATGTTTTCCAACTCGCGTACATTTCCCGGCCAATCACGCCCTGTCAGTTCATTCAAATAATCTTCAGACAACTTTTTTAGTGCCTCGCCGTTTTTACCTGCATACTTTTTTAAAAAATGGTTTGCTAATAAAGGTATGTCGTCTTTTCGATCGCGTAAGGCGGGAACCGATATGGTGACAACGGCCAGACGATAATAGAGGTCGTCCCGAAAAAGTTTTTTTTCAAGCAATTGCAGAATAGGTTTATTAGTAGCTGCGATAATTCGCGCATCAAACGGGATCGATTGGCTGCTGCCGACCGGTTTGATTTCTTTTTCCTGAATGGCGCGAAGTAATTTCGCTTGAACGGTCAAGCTGACATCTGCGATCTCGTCCAGAAACAATGTGCCTGAATCGGCTTCAAGAAATAACCCCTTTTTATTTGACGAAGCGCCGCTAAACGCGCCTTTCACATGGCCGAATAACTCACTTTCTAAAAGGCTTTCTGTTATCGCGTTGCAGTGAATAGCAATAAAAGGCCGATTCTTTCGCGAGCCTTCAGTATGAATCGCTCTCGCAACTAGCTCTTTTCCGGTTCCGCTTTCCCCTTCTATCAGAACTGAAGAATCATTGGACGCGACGG
>WBUR01000060.1 GCA_008933615.1 bacterium
GAAATGAATTGCAACAACAATAAGCAGGCCTGTACACAGCGTAACTAAAGCATGCCCAAAATGAAGCAGTAAATTATTATGCGCTCTTTGAATGAGTTCTGCCGGTCCTAAAAAATGAGGATTTAAAAGATTGGGATGTCCGGCGAAAGCAAAGATAAAAATTAGCGGAAAAATTATGAATGATAAACCAACACCTATCCGTTTAGTACTATTTATCCTACCATGTTGAGTATTCATTTGTTTGTCTCTTTTGATTGTTTTGTTCAATAAGAAATTGATTCCAGATGTTATGATCTCTTTTTTTTTCACATTATTTTTTAAAATTGCACATTAATTATCTCTTAAAATTTGTAACCAAAGTGAAGCCCCGGTTCAAACAAGAAATAATTCGGCCATTTGTTTTCTAATTTATCAAATGTTTCAGGGACGTTGGTATTGATAGGCCAGTGAGTCATTGCCACCGAAGGCTCTAAAAAAAACCGGTTTTTAAGGAGTTGAAAATGATAACCTAAACGATAAGTCATAAATAACTGGTATCCGTTTTGAATCTTTTTATTATCTTCATCTGCATATTTTTGTAAAGCATTCATTGCATGAACGGCTGCATATGCTCCTTTCCAGAAAAAACGCTGATAGACAAGCGCAACACCAAACGTTCTAATATATCCCGGGTATTCTTCTTCGGGAGCTTCAAATGATTTTCCATAGGGGATTCCCAATGGCCAAGCATATTTCCATGTTTTTGCTTCTATTGAAACAACATCTTTGGGAGTTATACGATAACCAACGTTGAGTTGAAAAAAATCAGGCGGGTTGGCCTGATTTGTATTTAGATTTGCAAGAATGAAAAGTGAGCTTCCTACAAAGTACTTTTTATTAGTAGATTCTCGTTCTGTTTTTTGACTATATGCGGATGAATCAGCCAAAACTAAAACAATAATTAATAGAACAATTTGTTTTCGCATAATATTAGATTTGTAAATTGATTATCAATAACCTTGCGCCCCCCAATACGCTACTAATAAATAAATGTTTCACAAAGTTTAGAATCATGGTCGGGTTAACCAAAAAAAAGGGGTTGCATTGCGCAACCCCTTTCAAAAACAAATATTTAATCTACTTAGCTAAAAGCCGCTTTTACATACTCCTTACGCATAATAGCGATATGGGTAATCGATATCTCTTTGGGGCACGCGGCTTCGCATTCGCCGTGATTGGAACAGTCGCCGAATCCAAGATCATCCATTTTTCCGACCATATTCAGCACGCGTTGTTTTCTTTCTGCCTTACCCTGCGGAAGATAGGAGAATTGGGCGATCTTTGCAGCAACAAACAGAGAGGCCGATCCATTAGGGCAGGCGGCAACGCAAGCGCCGCATCCGATACATGCCGCGGCGTCCATCGCTTTTTCAGCCATATCTTTCGGCACGAGCAGGCTATTGGCATCTGCCGCCGATCCGACGCGGCAGGACGTGTAGCCGCCCGCAGATATGATCTGATCAAAAGCTGTGCGGTCCACGACAAGATCTTTGATTACAGGAAACGCTTTCGAACGCCATGGTTCGATCGTGATGGTGTCGCCGTCGTTGAATTTCCTCATATGAAGCTGGCAGGAGGCGGTACTGGATTCCTGGCCATGGGCGACGCCGTTGATGACCAGACTGCACATACCGCAAATACCTTCGCGGCAATCGTTATCAAATTCCACCGGATCTTCGCCTGTTTTGATCAACTGTTCATTGAGCACATCCAGCATTTCCAGAAAAGACATGTGCGTTGAAACATCCGTCAGTGTATAGTCTGCCAATTTTCCCTTGGTGTTCCCGTTTTTCTGTCGCCAGACTTTTAGTTTCAGAGTTAGTTTACTATTCGTATCCATATTTCCTCGCGTTTTTTACCGCAAAAGCGCCATGAATCAACATTGCGGTGAAAATTATTATTTATAACTGCGTTGACTTAAATGAACGTTTTCGAATTTCAGTGGTTCTTTATTGAGAATCGGTTTCTTGTCTTTACCTGTATATTCCCAGGCTGCTACGTAAGCGAATTTTTTGTCATCACGCTTCGCCTCGCCTTCCGGCGTTTGAAACTCCTCACGGAAATGACCGCCGCAGGACTCATTACGAAGCAGCGCGTCGCGCGCCATCAATTCGCCTAATTCCAGAAAATCTGCAACACGCCCGGCAAATTCCAGGTTCTTGTTAAGAGTATCGCCATCACGCGGGATCATAACATTCTGCCAGAATTCATCACGAAGTTTCGGAATTTCCTTCAACGCATATTTCAATCCTTTTTCATTTCGTGCCATACCCACATGATCCCACATGATCTTTCCCAATTCGCGGTGAAATTCTGTGACTGTTTTTTTCCCATTGATAGAAAGTAGTTTTGTGATCTGCGATTTGGCCTCTTGAGTTGCTGCTGTGAATTCTTTTTGATCCTCAGTGATTTTTTTAAAAGTATTTTTCGCAAGATAATCGGCTAAAGTGTAAGGGATAACAAAATAACCGTCGGCAAGACCCTGCATCAGAGCGCTGGCGCCGAGGCGATTGGCCCCGTGGTCGGAAAAATTAGCTTCGCCGAGAACGAACAAGCCCGGGATAGTGCTCATTAAATTGTAATCGACCCACAATCCGCCCATCGTATAATGCACCGCCGGATAGATGCGCATAGGGGTTTGGTAGGGATTATCACCGGTGATACGCTCGTACATATCAAAAAGGTTTCCGTATTTTTCTTTGATATCCGCTTCGCCCAGACGTTGGATCGAGTCGGAAAAATCGAGATACACGGCGAGGCCGGTCTCTCCCACGCCGCGTCCTTCGTCACAAACGGCTTTTGCGTTACGTGAGGCCACGTCGCGCGGAACGAGATTGCCAAAACTAGGATACTTGCGTTCCAGATAATAATCGCGGTCATCTTCCGGAATCTGGTCCGGGGCGCGTTTATCGCCTTTGTTTTTAGGAACCCACACGCGGCCGTCGTTACGCAAACTTTCACTCATGAGAGTTAATTTGCCCTGATAGTCTCCGCTTTGAGGAATACAAGTCGGGTGGATCTGAGTGTAACACGGATTTCCAAAAGTGGCGCCTTTTTTATAGCAGCGCCAGGCGGCGGTTGCATTAGAGTTTTTGGCGTTGGTAGACAGATAAAACACATTGCCATATCCGCCGGTACAGAGCAGTACCGCATCGCCTGAATACGACTCAATCTCTCCGTTAATAAGATTCCGGACAATGATGCCGCGGGCTTTGCCGTCTACGACCACAAGGTCGAGCATTTCCCTGCGGGCATACATCATCACACGTCCTTCGTCGACCTGGCGCATCATAGAACCGTACGCGCCAAGCAGAAGTTGCTGCCCGGTCTGTCCGCGGGCGTAAAACGTGCGCGACACCTGCGCGCCGCCGAAGGAACGGTTGTCCAGTTGGCCGCCGTACTCACGGGCAAAAGGAACGCCTTGGGCTACGCATTGATCGATGATATTGACGCTCAGTTCCGCAAGGCGGTGAACGTTGGCCTCGCGCGCCCGATAATCGCCGCCTTTGATCGTATCATAAAATAAACGCCAAACGCTGTCGCCGTCATTAGAATAATTCTTAGCGGCATTGATTCCGCCTTGAGCGGCAATACTGTGCGCGCGGCGGGGTGAGTCCTGAATGCAGAACGATTTGACATTATAACCCAATTCGCCTAAGGTAGCAGCTGCGGAGCCGCCGGCCAAACCTGTTCCAACTACCAAAATAGTATATTTACGGCGGTTGGCGGGATTGACCAATTTCATATCAAATTTATGTTTGTCCCATTTTTCGGCTAGAGGGCCGTCGGGAATTTTCGAATCCAGTTTCATTTATATTCTCCTCAGATTTTTTACCCGTGAATTTTTCCCACGGAACACACGAAATACACAAAAAGATTAAAGAACGATTCGTTCATATTCTAATTTGGGATAATGACCAAAATTTATTAATAAGCCAAGCTTGAAGCCGGAGGCGTTCAAATAATTTAACATTTGTGCCCGATTTTCATCTGCAATTTTAGAAACCGCTTTAAGTTCTACAATTATCTTATCGTAGCAAATGAAATCAGGTTTATAAGTTTGTTTCAAAATTTTACTTTTGTAACTGAGCTTGAGATCTTTCTGTGACTCGAATGGGATTTCTTGAATTCCAAATTCAATTTCCAGACACTCTTGGTATACTGCTTCTAAAAAACCACAGCCTTTATCTTTATATACATTGAAACTCGCACCTAGTATTGCATAGCTTTCATTTCGATAAATTAATTTTTCGGACATTATTCATTCGTGTTATTCCGTGCATTCCGTGGGAAAAGCTTATTTAATTAATCCAAAATAAATACATAACGGCATTGACAAGAAACCAATTGCAAGAAGGAACGAGAGAAAAATCCCGAGTCCGTATACGATCGCTTTCATTCGGGGATTGGTCAAACCGAGCGACTGGAATGCGCTCCAAAACCCGTGACGAAGATGGAAGCCCAAGAGTATCATCACGATGACATAACCAAACGTGTACGATGGGCGTTGGAAGACTTCGATGACCAACCGGTACAGATCCCGCACCGCTACGCCATCTATTACCGTCAGATAGTGCGGCCCGTACTTAAATGTGATCAGATGTAGAACCGTGAATACCAGCATGATCAATCCTGTCCATATCATGGTTACGGAAGATACGGTTTTTTGTGTGTTGCCGCTCGCGTCGCCCGATTTCATGTATGGTTCCGGTCGCGCTTCCCGTTTCTTCAGGTAAATTGAGATACCGATGATGGCGTGAATGACAAACACACTGACCAATCCGATTTCGATAACATAAAGGAGCAGACCCAGGCTTTCCAGTTTTTTGGTATATGAGTTAAACGCCACGGAACCGATAAAAAGACTCATGTTACCGGCCATATGACCGATCACAAAAAGGGTTAGCAGAATGCCGGTAAGGCCGGTCAATATTTTTTTACCAACCGATGACCATAAGATAGATGAAAAAGGAAGCATAAACGAAGCTCCGAAGTTTTATTAGCTGTTTCATGGGTGTTTTATTCGAAAGAATTATGATATGCATGAGTGTGTGCGGCGAATAGGTGGCTGATTCGTCTCCTGTAGGCTTATTTTCTGGTTAAGATTATACCTTTTTTGGAAAAAAAAAGCAAGAACTTTATCGGCTTGCCCATGAAACGCAAAAAATATCTGACACGAGGCGAGTATCCGGACTTGCCTAAGTCTAAAAACGTCTATATTCATGATGTTATATATTATGCGAATTCTAGTTCAAAAATTCTCATAAGAAATCCGTTTTTTGGTGCTGTAAATTGTTCAAAAATTGTTCAAATTAATATTATGTTAATAACTTTTTTTTATTGTCTGTACTAACTGTTTTTATTACATTAGTAATGTTGATAACTTGTGGATTATGTGAATTCATAAAAATTTCTTGCGTTTGAAAACAAGGTGCTTTATAATGTTTATACCCCTGTTAGAATTGTCTTTCCTAGAGAGAAGGCATTTCAAAAAAATATTAACTGTCTGTTACATTTGATGGCAGTCATGTTCGCAGTACTTTCAAATGGTCTTATTTTCTTTTTTTGAAAAAAGTACTTCAGAAACAAGGGATTTATTTTCTTTCAAAAGTCTTTTCGGTTCGCAACTATAGATTTTTTTTAAAACATTTTTAAAAATAACTCAAAACCCATAAGGATTTTTCATCATGGCCGTTCAAAACCCTGAAATCCAAGTGAAGGATGTGAAAAAGTCATTTCCAAGCAAGGCCGGAAAAAACGAGATCAATGGCATTTCATACGAAGGCGCCAAAGGATTGCGTTTTAAACGATACTTTACGCAAGAAGGCGTTCACCCCTTCGACGCGATCGAATTTGAAAAGCGCACGAGTATGATTACCGAACCTGACGGTTCGATCGTTTTTGAAATGAAAGATCTGGAAATCCCAAAAAGTTGGTCTCAATTAGCGACGGATATTGCCGCATCCAAATATTTCCGCAAAGCGGGAGTTCCTGGAACCGGCCATGAGACGAGCGCTAAGCAGTTAGTTCATCGCGTCGCACACACCATTCGTGCTGAAGGCGAAAAACACGGTTATTTTGACACGTCGGCCGACGCGGAAGTATTTGAGATGGAACTCACGCATCTCCTGATCAATCAAATGGGCGCGTTTAATTCCCCCGTGTGGTTTAATTGCGGTCTCTATCACGAGTACGGTATATCGGGAACCGGCGGCAATTATTTCTGGAATGCGAAAACGGGCAACGTTGAAGCAACCGATGATTCTTATTCTCATCCACAGTGTTCCGCGTGTTTCATCCAATCGGTTGGCGACGACCTGATGGGTATTTTTGAATTGGCCAAAAACGAAGCGCGGCTATTCAAATACGGTTCCGGCACCGGCAGTAATTTTTCCTCATTGCGAGGCAAACAGGAAAAACTTTCTGGCGGAGGCACGTCGTCGGGCCTCATGTCCTTTCTTGCGGTGCTGGATCGTGGAGCCGGTGCTACGAAATCCGGCGGCACCACGCGCCGCGCGGCAAAGATGGTTTGCCTTGATATGGAACACCCGGAGATCGTGGATTTTATTAACTGGAAAGTCAAGGAAGAGAAAAAAGTCAAAGCCCTTATAGATGCAGGTTACGACTCCGATTTTAACGGCGAGGCTTATCAAACGGTTTCCGGACAAAATTCAAATAATTCCGTTCGTGTATCGGATAAGTTCATGAACTCTGTTCTCGAGGACGGCAAATGGAATACCATCGCGCGCACGACCGGCGAAGTAGTTGACACGTACAAAGCGCGGGACCTATTCGATCAGATCGCCAACGCGGCATGGGGTTGCGCCGATCCCGGCATTCAGTTTGACGACACGATCAACGACTGGCACACCAGTCCTAACACCGCCAAAATTAATGCATCCAATCCGTGTTCCGAATACATGTTCCTCGATGACACGGCATGTAATCTCGCCTCGATCAATTTAATGAAACTCACGGACGAGAGCGGCAAGTTCGACATCGATGGATTTCGCGAAGCGAGCCGCATTTTCATTATTGCGCAGGAAATTTTAGTTGACATGTCGTCGTATCCGACGCATAAGATCGCCCAGAACAGTCACGATTATCGTCCGCTCGGATTGGGTTATGCCAATCTCGGCACGCTGCTCATGGTCAACGGAATTCCGTATGACAGCGAAGAAGGACGCGCATGGGCGGGCGCTATTACCGCGATCATGCATGCATGGGGTTATCGCGGCTCCGCTGAAGTTGCATCGATCAAAGGTACTTTTGCGGGTTACAAGAAAAACGAAAAACCGATGATGCGTGTGATGAATAAACACCGTGATGCGGCGTATAAGATCGATGCGGAAAATTGCCCGGAAGAGCTGCTCAAAGCGGCTCGTGAAGATTGGGACGCCTGCGTGTCGATGGGAGAAAAATTCGGTTACCGCAATGCACAGGCCACCGTGCTGGCGCCGACCGGCACGATCGGGCTTTTGATGGACTGCGACACGACCGGCGTTGAACCGGAATTCTCGCTCGTCAAATGGAAAAAACTTGCCGGCGGCGGCTATTTCAAGATCGTAAACGGTTCGATTCCGCAGTCGCTGCGCAAACTCGGTTATAAAGCCGAAGAGATCGACGGTATTATCAAATACATTCTCGGACACGGCACGTTCAAAGGCGCGCCGTATGTGAATCCGGAACAACTCAATCAATTAGGATTTACCGACGCGCAGATTGAAGAAGCGGAAGCGTATGTCAATAAGAATAAATCGCTCGACGAATGGACGCCGCACATCAATATTAAAACGCTCAAAGCCCGCGGGCTTTCCGGCGAACAAATTTCCCGCGCGGTGATTTACATCGGCGGCGCGCAGACCGTGGAAGGCACGCATTTACTCAAAGAGGAACATCTGGCGGTTTTTGACTGCGCCAATAAATGCGGTATCGGCAAACGCTTCATCGATCCGATGGGCCACATCAAAATGATGGGCGCCGTGCAGCCGTTCCTTTCCGGCGCGATTTCCAAAACCGTGAATATTCCGAATGAAGCTACGGTGAAAGATATTGAAAAAATTTATTTCGAAGGCTGGAAACTCGGACTCAAAGCGGTGGCATTGTACCGTGACGGATCGAAATTTTCCCAGCCGCTCAGCAATAAATCTTCAAGCAGCGATATGGACGATATTGCCGGAACGATCACGCAGGAGCAGTTAGACAAAGCCGTCAAAGACGTTGTCGACCGGATGAGCAAGGAACTAAAACGCGGCCAGAAGAAACCCATTCCGCACAAACGGCACGGATTTACTCAGGAAGTTACGCTCGGCGGGCATAAGATCTATTTCCGCACCGGCGAATATGATAACGGGGAACTGGGCGAGATCTTTATCGATATGTTTAAAGAAGGCGCGGCGTACCGCAGTTTACTCAACTGCTTCGCCGTGGCGGTGTCGATGGGCCTGCAATACGGCGTTCCGCTGGAGAAATTTGTAGAGAAATTTACGTTCACGCGATTTGAACCGAGCGGATTTACGAATCACCCGAATATCAAAAATGCAACGTCCATCCTGGATTTTATTTTCCGCGTGCTCGGCATGGAATATCTCGGACGTATGGACTTCGTGCATGTGCCCCCGACACTGGACGGACAACTTCAACCGACTGACATTGTAGAGCCTAAGTCTGAGGAAACAAATTCCCCTGACATGACCGAAGATTCTAAAGCAGCTCACGCGAGCCTGATGGAAAGACAACTCAGCGAGATGATGGGCGACGCTCCGGCATGCGACGTATGCGGGCACATGACCGTGCGCAACGGCGCGTGTTATAAATGTTTGAACTGCGGCAACAGTATGGGGTGTTCCTAATTACCCACTTTGTTCTTTGAACCGGATGAACTTTGCGATCGGAGCTTCTTAACTGACAACGAAAGAGCCGTCTGCCATAGTGAACGTTCAATACAAGACATCGAAAAGGCATAAAGGCACAGGACTTCCTGGCCTATATGCCTTTTTTTCTTATAGGGTCATGTTCATCTTTATTCTTCTGAATTTGTCTGTTCTGACCCTTACGGGTTTTACTCAAACGCGAATTGATTCCAACCAGAGTTTTATCACACTCAAATCAAGAGAAACGATTTACGGAAAAGTGGAACTGAAGTCGCCGCTTTTTGGTTCTGAATATTTGTTATTCAACGACACCGCCAAATATACCGTACAACAGATACGGGCATTTCAAAATGAGGAAGGCTATTTTGCCAATACGTATACGGGCGGGTATTACAGCCCTGAGAAGTTGGTTAAACGCACTCAGACAGGCAAGGTCAATTTATTTACGACGCATCAAATGTATTCCACGGCCGGTTCATGGAATTCCATGTCCACGCCGGGCGGAAGAGTGACGTACTATAATCCGGGCACGACCACTTTTGCCCGGTTCGACTATTTCTCAAAAGATACAAACGACCTGTTGCCCGCCTCCAGAGACAATCTGATGGCCGCGCTGTCCGACAATCCAAAAAGTATACAGCTTTTACGGGAACACAAAAATCTGGGCGTTGCCAAAATCGTTTTGGTTCTGGCCGGCGTGGGACTGATCGGGTCGGCATTCATCGGCGTGGATAAAGATCATCCGCCCTCAGTAGGACTCATGGTAGGGGGCGGTATCGTGGCGAATTTATCCTGGGTGCCTTATTTTATGCAGAACGGCAAGATTGAGAATGCGATCGAGGTTTATAATCGCGATTAAATAGGGGCAACATAAATAGACGGATATATTAGATGGTTCAACTACACACTTTACAATCACAAGATTTTTACGAAGCGCGGGATTAATTATCCACGTGCTTTTTTTTTGAACAAATGATTTATTCACCAACCCGCGAGGCATGATGACAACACGTAATCAAGATGAAAAGAAACGGCTTTTTATCCTGGACACGAATGTGATCCTGTACGATTACACCTGTATTTATAATTTCAAAGAACACGACGTGGTGATCCCGATCGTCGTGCTGGAGGAGATCGATACTTTCAAGAAAGGCAGCGATCTGATCAATTTTCAGGCGCGGGAATTTATCCGCGAGATGGACAAGCTTTCCAAAGATCAATTATTCAAAAAAGGTTTGCCGCTCAGCAAAAGCCACGGACGTCTTTTTGTGGAAGTAGGGGAACCTTTTTCAGAGATGGTTTCCAGCGCATTTACCGTGAACAAGCCCGATCACCGCATTCTCGCCCTCGCCGATCAATTACGTACCAAGCGCAAGGACCGCGAGGTCATCATTATCAGCAAAGATATTAACCTGCGCATGAAAGCCAAATCGCTCGGTATACCTGCGGAGGATTATGAGACGGGTAAGATCCGGAACATCGACGAATTGTACACCGGCATTCAAGTGCATCAGGATTTTGATACGACGGTGATACGCAAATTTTATGAACAGCCGCATGGAGTGACGTTAGACGAGATCAAATTGCCGAAGAAACCCATGGCGAACGAATATTATATTTTGAAGAATCACAGCAGCAGCGTGCTGACGCATTTTAATCCCGCGGCGAGCGTATTGGAGAAAGTTGTGAAAAGGCCGGCGTACGGGATTGAACCGCGCAATGCAGAGCAGGTTTTTGCGCTGGACGCGCTCATGCGCCAGGAGGTTCCGGTTGTCACGCTCACCGGCAAAGCAGGAACCGGCAAAACACTGCTGGCTTTAGCGGCGGCTCTGCAACAACGGCAAAATTACAGTCAGATCTATCTTGCGCGGCCGGTAGTTCCCCTCAGTAACCGAGACATTGGATATTTGCCTGGCGATATTCATGAAAAACTCGATCCGTATATGCAGCCTTTGTGGGATAATCTGGCTGTGATCAAACACAAGTATCCTTCGGAAAGTTCGGAACATTCCCGTATCGCGGAAATGGTTGAAAAAGAGAAGCTCGTGATAGCGCCGCTGGCTTATATTCGCGGGCGCAGTTTGGATAAAATATTTTTCATCGTGGATGAAGCGCAAAATCTCACGCCGCATGAAATCAAAACGATCATTACGCGCGCCGGCGAAGGGGCAAAAATGGTTTTCGTAGGCGATATTTATCAAATCGATTCGCCCTATCTCGACAGCCAATCCAACGGGCTTACGTATCTGGTCGACCGAATGAAAGGGCAGGAACTTTTTGCTCATGTGAATCTTGTGAAAGGCGAGCGAAGCGCGTTGGCGGAATTGGCGAGTAATTTATTGTAGGACGGTCATTCTTTTGATTCTTTTTCATTGAAAGAAAGGAGATTTGAAAGGGTGTAGCTATGGCCGATGTAAAAAATGCACATCTTCAAAATTTGAGCCTTCAGATTGAAAAACATATTGATGCCACGCGACAGATGTTTGCGATGTACAATCCGGCGCAGCTAAACTGGAAACCGGATCATAAGAATTGGAGCGTAGCGCAATGTATTGATCACATTATCATTGCCGATCAACAGTATTTTAAAAACATAAAAAAGGCCATTGATCAGACGATCACGGGAGCATTGACGGAGAAGAAACCGTACCGCCCCGGATTTATTGCAAGATTTTCCATCTATGCACAACGGCCCGGTTTCTTATTAAAATTTAAAACGCCACTTGCTTTTAGACCTTCGGTTAGAACTGAGGGAAAAAAAATATTGGAAGATTTCATTCTTCATGAACAGGAACTCCTAGTTTTGATAAAAAAATGCGATGGATGGGATATTAATACGATTAAACTTCACTCGCCGGTGCATTCGCATTTTAAGTTCAGTTTAGGTGAATGTTTTTCCATACTCGTGACTCATCAGGAAAGGCATTTGCATCAGGCGAGAAGTGTTTCACAACGCGTGGAATTTCCAAAAGGTATTCAGGCATAGGCATTGAATCCGCTTTCTTTTTAAAAAGAAAGCGGCAAAGAAAATTTCGGCTGTGATAAAAATGCCCAAACCCTCGTTCGCAGATTTGGTTGCGAAAAACGATGCTCAATCTTCACGATACGTTGAATTAGAACGTTAATGAAAGCCGTTTTTCGCAGAATTTATACTGCGAACGCGGGTTTCGCCGGCATTTTTATCAAGGCCGGGAATACCAAAGCATGAATCAAGTAAAAGATTTGAAGACAGCATATCATATTGCAACAGCCTCCAAGGCGGGGGCGTACTTTTTGAAGTTTATTGATTAACGAATGTGGGGGCGGTTGGAAAGAATAGCATAATGAATATCATCACCCGCACGATCTGGATATTATCGCTGGTAAGTCTATTTACAGATTTTGCCAGCGAGATGTTGTATCCGGTGATGCCGATGTATCTGCAGAGCATCGGTTTTTCGGCCATCTGGATCGGCATACTGGAAGGAATTGCCGAAGCGACGGCAGGATTAAGCAAGGGTTATTTTGGCAAACTTTCGGACGCGATCGGGAAGCGCGTTCCGTTCGTGCAGCTTGGGTATTCGCTGAGCGCCATTTCAAAACCCATGATGGCAGCGTTCATTAATCCATTGTGGGTCTTGTTTGCGCGAACAACGGACCGGCTGGGCAAGGGTATCCGCACCGGTGCGCGCGATGCAATTCTGTCGGATGAAACCACGCCGGAGCACAAAGGAAAAGTGTTTGGGTTTCATCGCGCGTTTGACACAATGGGCGCCGTTCTGGGGCCGCTAACCGCGTTGCTGTTTCTTCAATTTTATCCTGAATCCTATCGAACTTTATTTTTTATTGCGTTCATTCCGGGCGTGTGCGCTATCGCGCTGACGGTATTGATCAAGGAAAAAAATACTCAGCCCAAAGCAGTGGTGACGAGTTCGTTTTTCTCTTTCCTCCATTATTGGAAAGAAAGCCCGCCCGCGTATCGTCAATTATTATTCGGTCTTTTGGCATTTGCATTGATCAATAGTTCCGATATTTTTTTGCTGCTGATGATCAAACATCGCGGATTTGACGATGCGCATGTTATTTCAATTTATATATTTTACAATCTGGTTTATGCGCTGGCTTCTTATCCCATGGGCATTATGGGCGACCGGATCGGATTTCGTAAAACGTTTATGAGCGGACTCCTGTTATTTGCCGTCGTGTATGCAGGAATTGCATTTAATAAAGAGCTGATTGTTTTTTATTTTCTGTTTTTTCTATATGGATTGTATGCCGCCGGAACGGAGGGAATTACCAAAGCATGGATCAGCAATATTTGCGATAAAAAAGATACGGCAACTGCGATAGGAACTTATTCGGCATTTCAAAGTATATTCACAATGCTCGCAAGTTCCATCGCGGGACTGATCTGGTATTTTGTTGCGCCGTCGGCGACGTTTCTTGTCACGGCGATAGGAACGACGTTGCTGCTCGTTTATTTTATTCGCATTAGAATTTCAAACCAATAAGGTTTGAGAATCCCTTTTGGTTTTTACCACATGACGGGAGGCATTTTTTTCGCTTTGATAAAAGATGTTGCCTTTAACCGATACAGTTACAACCGCTTGCAATAGTTAGCCACCGTTCTTTCTTCCGTTCCATTCAACCAGATAATATTTTTTCAACTTGACATTAAATATTTTTATAA
>WBUR01000061.1 GCA_008933615.1 bacterium
GATGTGCACACTGTCCAGTTATCCGCTTTCGTGTAAACCTCATACGTTCCCATATTTACCATCGGTTCTATGCAAAATACCATACCTGCCTTTAATCGTGCCCCGGTTCCTTTTATTCCAAAATTGGGTACTTGCGGGTCTTCATGTAAATTACGGCCAATTCCATGCCCCACCAATTCTCTAACGACCGAGTAGCCGTTGGATTCAACATGCTTTTGAACGGCCGCCGAAATATCGTGGACCCTGTTTCCAACTTCAGCTTGGCCGATCCCCTTATAGAGGGATTCGCATGTTACTTTAAGGAGTTTCTCAGTCTCCTTCGCTACGGCACCGACCGGCAACGTGATGGCCGAGTCTCCGTAAAACCCGTTCTTGTAAACGCCGACATCCACTCCGATGATCTGGCCTTCTTTCAACACGTCATCCTTTTTTGGAATACCGTGGACGACCACATCATCGACCGACAAACAAGCGCTTCCCGGAAATCCGCGATACCCTTTAAAAGCGGGTTTTGCTCCGTGCGACTTAATCAAATTTTCAATGGACAAATCTAAATCAACAATTCTTAATCCCGGCCTGACCATTTCTTTCGCTAGCCTTAAACACTCAACAACAATCCGGCAACTTTCTCTGATCTTTTCGATTTCATGTGCCGACTTTAAATGAATCATACTTCCTGCGAAGTTTAACCTCTTCGCCCGCGAATTTTTCCCGTTTTCAAAAAACCATCGTAGTGGCGCATGACCAAATGCGATTCGATCTGCTGGATGGTATCCAGCGCCACGCCAACAATGATTAACAGCGACGTACCTCCGAAGAATGAAGCAAAACTGTACGACACGTCGGTAGCATTCTTGACGAAGAAAGGCAGAATCGCGATCAAACCCAAAAATATTGCGCTGGGCAGCGTTACGCGAGTCAGAATGTTATCAATAAAATCTGAAGTCTTCTTACCCGGGCGAATACCGGGAATGAACGCACCTTGTTTTTTCAGATTATCCGCCACTTCCACAGGATTCATAGCAATCGCCGTATAAAAATACGTAAAGAAGACAATGATGATCAAAAATATAAAATTGTAAAAAATGGAGTCTATTGAAAAATGCTGTGTGACAAAATCCGATACTGCGCCGGGGAAAAAAGTTGCTATCGTATTCGGAACAAACATGATCGACTGCGCAAAAATGATAGGCATCACGCCGGCTATATTGATTCGCATCGGAATATGCGTGGATTGTCCGCCGTATACTTTTCTTCCAATTACGCGCCGGGCATATTGAACGGGTATCTTACGAATACCCTGCGTGATAAATATGATGGCGGCAACGATGACCAAAAGTATGGCAATTAGAACAATTTCAATCATGATGTTACGATTACCGCTCACAATTTGTCGAACTTCATCCATTATGGCTGACGGGAATCTCGCCAAAATTCCAATAGTGATGATCAAAGAGATACCATTTCCAATGCCGCGTTCTGTAATCTGTTCACCGAGCCACATTATGAACATCGTACATGTTGTCATCGTGACCATGGTTAACAAAAAGAACATGGCTCCTTGATCCGGAACGACTTTCACCTCTTGATTGCCAACGACCACACTCAAACTGCATAGCCACGTTGCTACACCCAGTGCCTGAATCGCCGATAATGCAACGGTGCCGTAACGGGTCATTTGGTTTATTTTCTTGCGTCCTTCGTCACCTTCTTTTTGAAGTTTTTGAAGATAAGGAATTGTCGTCCCCAAAAGCTGGAGAATAATGGAGGCGCTGATATATGGCATGATTCCAAGGGCTGCAATCGTTGCCTGGCTTAATCCGCCGCCGGCAAACAGATCGTAGAAGCTGAGAAGCGTGTTCTCGGCCTGCTTGAAATATTGTCCTAAAGCGAGGGAGTTTATACCCGGCGCCGGAATATGCGCTGTAATTCGTTCGATCAGCAAAATACCAAGGGTAAACATCACCCTGCGCCGTAATTCAGGTATTTTGAAGACATTCGCAAAAGTTTGAAGCATCGTTGATTACTCTCTATAGCTGTATGAAATGGGTGAGCTTATTTTTTCGATTTCTTTTTCTTCACCAGAACTGTTTTTTTAACACCGAGCACCGTCACCGTACCGCCGGCTTTTTCGATCTTTTCTTTGGCAGAGTCGCTGATCGCATGAACCTCGACTTGCAGCGCTTTGGTGATTTCACCATTTCCTAAAACCTTTATCGGTTGATTCTTCTTCTGGATCAGCCCGGCTGAAAGTAAATTCTCGGCATCCGCTTTCTTACCCTCAAATGAGGCCAATGCGCTGATCTTTACAATCTGATACGGGTTTCTGAAAATGTTCGTGAATCCGTACTTCGGCAAACGTCTTTGTAAAGGCATCTGGCCGCCTTCAAACCACGCCCTGACCGGTACGCCTGAACGGGATTTCGACCCTTTATTTCCCTTGGTCGATGTTCCGCCGTGTCCGGATCCTTCGCCGCGGCCGATACGTTTTTCTTTTTTTCTCGAACCTTTGGCATATTTCAGATTACTTAAATTCATTATGTTCCTCACGTGCTAATACTGATTAAGCTTTTTTTGCTTTAACTACTTTATAACCGCTTTTTTTCTCTTTGATGATTTCTTTTGGCTTTTCGCTCACTTCTTCCAGACTGACCATATAATTCACGCTGTGAACCATACCGCGAATTTGAGGCGTATCATTATGATATACCGTTTGGCCGATCTTTCTTAAACCCAGCGCACGAACCGTCGAACGGTGCGCGTATATAGCGCCGTTGACACTTTTGACCTGGGTAATTTTTAATAATTTCATTTTCAACTACCTATATTATTTAGTAAGAACTTCCATAACCGTGAGATTGCGCAGCACACCCACTTCACGGGCATTTGTTATTTCACTCAATGCTTTAATTGTTGCTTTGACCAAGTTATGCGGGTTAGATGAACCTTTACATTTGGTCAAAATGTCCGTAATGCCGACCGACTCCAAAACCGCGCGCACCGCTGCGCCGGCAATAATCCCGGTTCCTTTGGATGCCGGTTTCATGAATACTTTTCCTGCGCCGAACTTGGCTGTTACTTCATGAGGCAGAGTGCCGCCCTTTAAAGGAACAAAGATCATGCTTTTCTTCGCGTCTTCTTTACCCTTGGCGATCGCGTCGGGTACTTCGTTGGCCTTACCCAAACCTATACCTACACGTCCTTTGCCGTCGCCGACGACCACGATGGCATTAAAGCTGAATCGCCGTCCGCCTTTGACCACTTTGGCTACGCGGTTAATGTGCACCACGCGCTCTTCTTTTAAATCCGTTTCCCCCGGGGTTTCCGGATTTTGTTTTTTTACAAATCCTCTTTTCTTCATCTATGCCTCGTTAGTTTTCAGAATAAACTCTTTAGAATTTTAATCCGCCTTCGCGCGCGCCCTCTGCAACCGCTTTTACACGGCCATGATACTGATACCCGTTACGATCAAATACGACCGTCTCGATTCCCTTGGCCTTAGCCGCTTTAGCTAATTCAAGCCCGATCAACTTACTGACGGAGATCTTACCCGCTTTATCTTTTTGACCATTCTTGACGTCTTCCGATAAGCTCGACACGCTGACCATGGTTGCGCCGGCCTGATCGTCGATGAGCTGGGCATACATGTGTTTTAGGCTGCGGAAAACCGATAGGCGCGGTTTCGCGGAACTGCCGAGAATTTTTTTCCGAACGCGCCGTTTGATTCGTAATCTTTTTGCCGCTTTTTCAATGTTCTTATTTGCCATACTTTTTTCTGCTTATGTATAAAGGTTAATCAATTACTTCTTAGCTGCCGCTTTGCCTGCCTTACGACGAACTATTTCTTCGCCGTACTTAATACCTTTGCCTTTATAGGGTTCGGGTACTCTGAAAGAGCGTATTTTTGTTGTGACTTGTCCGACCAACTGGCGGTCAATTCCTTTCACCAAAACGCTGGTCGGTGTTGCGACGGCTACTTCAATACCTGTCGGCGGTGCGAATAAAATAGGATGAGAAAAACCTAAGTTGAATTGAATCATCTTGCCCTTCACTTCAGCCTTATATCCTACGCCGATGATATCGAGTTTTCTTTCAAAACCTTGAGAAACACCGGTCACCATGTTGGCAATGACAGCCCGCACGGAGCCGTGAAGGGAACGGTGAAAATTTGAATTACTCTTTCGGGTAACCAAAACCTCTTTTCCTTCCACCTTGATCTCAGTCTCAGGATGAAATTGCTGTTTCAATTCGCCTTTCGGACCTTTGACAGTTACTTCAGTACCCCGGATGTTAACGGTAACCTTATCCGGTATCGTAATGGGTTTTCTTCCAATTCGTGACACGTTATACTCCTAAACTTTTTTACTAAGAAACGTAGCAGAGCACTTCTCCGCCGACATTTTCTACTTTGGCTTTTTTATTCGTCATAACACCTTTGGACGTCGAAAGAATTGCGATACCAAGATTGGACTTAACGCGCGGCAGACTTTTAACATCCGCATACTTTCTCAAACCCGGCGTACTGACCTTGGAAATATGTTTGATCACGCTTTTCTGTTTTTCATCGTATTTGAGATAGATACGAATGAGACCCTGAACGCCGTCGTCAAAATTCGTATAGTCTCTGATATAGCCCTGTTCCAAAAGGATCTGCGTGATATCGCGTTTTAAGTTGGACGCCTTGATGTCCACGCTTTTCTTTTTCGCCTGTATGGCATTTCGAATCTTTGTTAAATAATCTGCAATAGGATCCGTCATTGACATTGAAAAAACTCCTTGCTTTATGAAAACCTCAAAACTTAAGTGTGTCTTGGTATTACCAGGACGCTTTGGTCACGCCCGGGATCTCTCCGCTGAGAGCTAACTGTCTGAAACAAATTCGGCACATCGCGAATTTTCTCATATACGCGCGTCTGCGTCCGCACCGCTTACATCGCGTCACGGCTCGCGTAGAAAATTTCGGCTTTTTCTTCGTTTTAGCTACCCATGCTTTTGTTGCCAAAGTCTAACTCCTTTAAGATCTGTCTGTTTATCTGAATAACTATTTTTTTCTGAACGGCATACCGAACTCTTTGAGCAGTTCGTATGCTTCTTCATCGGTTTTCGCAGTGGTTACAATCGTAATATCCATGCCGCGAACGCGGTCCATTTTATCCACGTCAATTTCTGGAAATATAATTTGTTCTTTTACGCCCAGCGTATAATTTCCGCGTCCGTCAAACGATTTATCCGGCACGCCTTTAAAATCACGAATACGCGGGATCGCTACATTCAATAACCGATCCAGAAATTCATACATGGTCGAGCGGCGCAGCGTGACAAAACATGCAATCGGCATACCCTGACGTAATTTAAAATTGGAAATGGCTTTCTTTGCCTTACGAATGGACGGCCTTTGGCCGGTAATGGTAATCATGTCGTGCACGGCGGCATCGAGCAGTTTCGAATCTTGCGTTGCGGCGCCGACCCCCATGTTAATGACGACCTTTTCGATCTTGGGAGTTTGCATCACATTCTTGTAACTGAATTTCTTATTCAATGCCGGGATGATACGTGTTTTGTAGTCTTCGAATAAACGCGCCTTATAATTCTTATCCACCGGCTCTCTTTTTCCAAAAGAATGCTCCGCGCCGCCTTTTTTTCCTGCTTTGCCTTTTGGCTCTTTGACCTCTTTGCCTTTGGTCTCTTTGCCTTTGACTTCTTTAGCTTCCTTAGCCATCTATGATTCCTCGTTAAAAATAAAACTTTTCAATATTAGTTTACAACTTCGCCGCTTGCTTTTGCAATACGCACCTTCGAGCCGTCTTCCAGTTTTTTGTGTCCTACGCGCGTTCTCTTCCCGCCGTGCATCAGCATGACTTTGCTTACATGTATCGCAAGTTCTTTTTCCTGTATACCGCCCTGAGGATTTTGCTGGTTCGGTTTGATGTGTTTCTTTCGAAGATTGATCCCTTCAATGATCACTTTATCTTCATCACGAAATACTTTTAATACCTTACCCTGTTTTCCTTTGTGGTTACCGTTAATAACCATCACGGTGTCATTTTTCTTGATATGCATAGCTTCCCTTTTGTTCTTTCTTAAAACTTTATAATACTTCCGGAGCCAAAGAAACAATTTTCATGAATTGCTTTTCACGAAGTTCCCGTGCAACGGGCCCGAAAATACGCGTACCGGTCGGTTCTTTATCTTTGTTTATCAATACAGCCGCATTTTCGTCAAATCGAATGTAGGATCCATCTTGGCGGCGGGTCTCTTTTCGCAGACGAACGACCACGGCGCGCGCCACGTCCCCTTTTTTGACGCCGCCGCCGGGGATGGCGTCTTTAACTGAAACAATAATTTCATCTCCCAGATGCGCGTAACGTTTTGACGTGCCGCCCAGAACACGGATGCACATCACTTTTTTGGCGCCGGAATTGTCCGCTACAGTTAATCGGGTATATTCTTGTATCATGTCTTAACTCACAATTTTTATATTAAGGAACAATTAATCCGCTTTTTTAACAACTTCAACGAGTCTCCAACGCTTGCTCTTGCTTAATGGACGCGTCTCCATGATCTTTACAAGATCTCCAATGCCCGCTTCTTCTTTTTCATCGTGCGCCATTAATTTCGCCGTGCGTTTGACGTATTTTTTATAAGTCGGGTGTACCACTTTTCGTTCGATTTTCACCACAATGCTTTTTTGCATTTTATCGCTGACGACGGTGCCCACGCGAACCTTGCGGCTATTATTGCGCGTTTTATTTTCGGTTTGTTCGGACATGAACCATTTCTCCAGGATTCTTTACGTTTATATCGCTTAAATTATTTGACAGCCATTTTTTTTAACGTCTGATATTCGGTATTAAATTCTTTTTTGCGCGGATGCATACGCAAACGGCTTACCGCCTTCCGCAGTTTCGCCTTATCAAAATTGATCTTTTCGCCTTTGATGACGTTGGCCACTTCCGGAATCTGAAATTTGCTGCTGATCTCATTCAGCATGGAATTGGCTTTGGCTAATTCCAACTTTATTTCTTCTTCTTTCAGGACAGTTTTCATAATGGCGATTTCTTTTTTTGATTCGCCGACTTTTAACTTGTTTTCCAATTGCCCTGTTGCCATTTGAAAACGGGATTGAAAAAGCGTGTTTTCCGCTTCGGTTAACATGCCTTTTATTTCTTCTGTGGGCAATCCTCTTATTTCATGTGGTTTCATATTTTATTCTCTCCAAATCTTTCGAATTAAGCGTGAATTTCTCCGCGGGATACAAACCGGGTTTTTAACGGCAACTTGAATGCGGCCAAACGAAACGCCTCGCGAGCCAATTCTTCCGTTACGCCGTCAATTTCAAACATGACGCGTCCGGGTTTAATAACGGCTACCCAGAATTCCGGAGAACCTTTACCTGATCCCATACGAGTCTCGGCGGGTTTTTTCGTGACCGGTTTATCTGGAAATATCCGAATCCAAATTTTGCCGCCGCGTTTGATATAACGGGTCATTGCAATACGAGCCGCTTCGATCTGGCGGCTGGTGATCCATCCGCATTCCATCGATTTTAATCCGTAGGTGCCAAAACTCACTTCGTTGCCGCGGGTGGCCTTGCCCCTCATTTTACCGCGATGGTGTCTTCTGAACTTTACTTTTTTCGGCATTAACATGATCTAGGGTCTCCTGAACAATAGGTTGCTACTTGGTTTCAAACGGACTAAGGACTTCGCCTTTGCATATCCATACTTTAATACCGATCTGTCCGTACGTCGTTTTGGCCGTTCCGTGCGCAAAATCGATATCGGCACGTAACGTGTGCAGAGGCACTCGGCCTTCATTATACCGGTCGGCGCGAGCCATTTCAGCTCCGCCCAATCGTCCGCTCACGGCAACGCGGATACCTTCGGCGCCCATACGCATGGCTGCGCGGGTCGCATTTTTCATGGCGCGGCGATACGGGATTTGACTTTCTAGCTGTCGGGCAATATCCGTCGCCACCAGATACGCATCCATTTCTGGCGATTTGATTTCAGAAATATTCAAACGAATTTCTTTACCGGTCAATTTTTTTAGTTCTTCGCGCAATTGGTCTACGTCTTTACCTTTACGTCCGATCACAATGCCGGGACGAGCGGTGTGAATCGTGATGGTAATGACTTCGGCTTCTTTCTTGAGACGTTCAATGGCAATTTTTGCTACGCGCGCGTCTTTGGGAAGACGGTTGCGCAAATAACTTCGCAACGTGAGATCTTCCTGTAATTTGTCGGCAAAATTCTTTTCATCAAACCAACTGGAATTCCAGGTTTTGATGATGCCTAATCGTAAACCGACTGGATGTGTTTTCTGTCCCAAATTTTCCTCCGTATACCTTTTAATTTATTACAAATTATGCTTTTTCAGCCACCACAACGGTAATATGGCTGGTTCGTTTTCGAATCATGGAACGACGCCCCATGGATCCTGCGCGGCCGCGTTTCAGCATCGGTCCGCCGTCTACAAAAATTTCCTTGATATAAAGATTATGCGAATCCGTTCCCGGCTTTACAAACATAATATTCGCCACGGCGGAACGAACGGTTTTTTCAATCAACGTTGCGGCATTCTTACGCGTAAAGTGCAGTATCGTAATCGCCTCTTCCGTACCCTTGCCCCTCACTAGTTCCGCCACCCGGCGCATTTTGCGGGGAGAGATTCTCAAATGTTTTGTTAACGCAGTACCTTCCATGATTGCTCCAGATATTAAACTTTAATAATTTTCTACTTTTTAGCTGCCGGCGTCGAAGTTGCCGCCGATTTGGTTCCAGAATGACCCCGGAACGTGCGTGTCGATGCAAATTCGCCTAATTTATGCCCAACCATATTTTCGGTAACATACACAGGAATAAACTTATTGCCGTTGTGAACCGCAAACGTATGGCCGACAAAATCCGGTGAAATGGTGCAGGAACGGGCCCAGGTTTTTGTGACTTTTTTTACGCTGGTCTTATTCATCGCCTCAACTTTTTTCACAAGATTGGCGTCCAGATAAGGACCTTTTTTTATCGAACGACTCATGATGCTTCCTCTATGCTAAAAATTTTTACTTCCTGCGTTTAATAATGTTTGCATTGGTTCTGTGATTCCGCTTACGCGTCTTATAACCTTTGGTCGGTTGTCCCCATGGCGTCACGGGATGCGGATTGCCCTGAGGGGAACGGCCTTCACCGCCTCCATGCGGATGGTCAACGGGATTCATAACCACGCCTCGGTTATGCGGACGTTTTCCCATCCATCGAACACGGCCCGCTTTTCCGATCGTAATGTTCTCATGCTCAAGATTGCCTATTTGCCCGATGGTTGCTATACAGTTTTCAAGAACTTTTCTAATTTCGCCGGACGGCAAACGCAGCTGCACGTACCCTTCTTCGCGGCCTACAATATTGGCAAATGCGCCTGCGGAACGCGCCATCTGGCCGCCTTTGCCAAGTTTAAGTTCTATATTGTGCACGTCCGTTCCGACAGGGATATTCTTTAGCGGCAGCGCATTACCCAATTTAATTTCGGCCATTTCGCCAGACATTATTTTTTCGCCGACCTGTAAGCCCTTGGGCGCAAGAATATAGGATTTTTGTCCGTCGATATATTGAATCAGAGCAATATGTGCGCTGCGGTTCGGATCGTATTCGATGCCCACTACTTTGGCTTCGACGCCGAATCGACTTCTTTTGAAGTCGATCACGCGGTACTGCTGTTTATGTCCGCCTCCGATAAAACGGGAGGTGGTATGTCCGTTATTATTTCGCCCGCCCGTTCGCTTTTTTGATGTGAGCAATGATTTTTCAGGCGTTTTTTTCGTGATTTCGCTGAAATCGGAAACGCTGATGTACCGGCGGCTCGGGGTATAGGGTCTAAACGTTTTTACTGGCATGTTCTCTATTCTCCACTTAATTATCGGATAATTGTTATCCCGACAATTTTATTTTAATTATGCGCCTTCTACAAATTCGATTTTATTGTCCTTAGCCAATGTGATCACTGCTTTTTTCCAGTTGCGGCTCCGTCCGTAGTTGACGCCGCCTTTAGTATAACGAACTTTGCTTTTGCCCATGACGTTACTTGTGCGGACGCTGTCTACTTTGACGTTGAATTTTTTCTCAACCGCCGCTTTGATCTCGATTTTGTTGGAATCTTTCGACACTTCAAAAGCGTATTGGTTCAGCGGTTCGCCGTTTCTTTTTTTCTTATCCTTCATAATCGTCATTTTTTCCGTGACGATCGGGCGCCTCAAAATCTTGTTGATCATCGAATTGTCCATCTTATCCTCTTACAATTAAACTTGGTTTAGTTAGGTGAACCGAATGCGGTTTCAACCGTTTTGATCGCGCTTTCGTGAAACAGCAGATAGTCTGCGTTCATGATGTCGTAAGTCGAAGCGTCTTTAACCACGCTGACTTTTAATCCGGGAATATTGCGGCACGATTTGCGAAAGTTCTCATAAGCGCGCGCGTCTTTTTCATCTTTCACGACATGAACTTTATCCACGAGCATCAATACTTTATTTATCCGCTTCGATTTTTTAGCAGTGTCTTCCACTTTTTCTTCGGATTTTTTCTTGCGTCCTTTAGGTTTGCTGCTTTCCGCTTTGGCGCAGTGCTGGAGCCCTAAACTGGACAATACGCCGAATACTTCCTTGGTTTTCGGAAGGTCCGCGCAGATCGTATGAAAATCTTCAACGATCATGATTTTATTGTCCGTCGCTTTATAGGTCAATGCAGACTTGCGTGCAATCCGTTTCACTTTGGTATTCACGTCTTTTTTATAGAGATGCGGATGCGGTCCGAACGTGATGGCTCCGCCCGGCCAAAGAGGTGTTTTAACAGAGCCTGCGCGTGCGCCGCCGGTACCTTTCTGTTTCCACGGTTTCTTGGTCGAGCCGGATACCGTTGAACGTTCGAGAGTGCTGTGAGTACCGTGACGTTTGTTGGATCGCTCCGCTACCACCGCGAGATACACCGCATGATCATTCGGCTCAATACCGAATATGTCTTTCGGCAAATCTACTTTTCGTCCCGTGTCTTCGCCTTTGATTGTTCTGACTTCTACTTTCATTTCAAATACCTTTATTCTTAAAAAGCTTTTTATGCCTATTCGCCGTTTTTACGAATTTCAATATAGGAGTTGGTCGCTCCGGGAACGCTGCCTCTGATGAAAAGCACATTCGATTCTGTATCTACCCGTACCACTTTCAGATTCTTGATCGTTACACGGTCGTTGCCCATACGGCCGGCCATGCGCATACCTTTGAAGACGCGGGAAGGATCGGAGCTTCCGCCGATGGAACCGGGTGAGCGCGGGCGATCCGACGCGCCGTGCGTCGTTTCATTGATACCGCTGAAACCATGACGTTTGACAACGCCCTGAAATCCTTTGCCTTTGGAAATACCGATGATCGTAACTTTTTCCCCTTCTTCGAACATGTCCATTTTCACTTCCGCACCGAGTTGAATTTCGGAAATGTTAAAATCTTTGAATTCCCTGAAAATTTTCGGGAAGCGTTCGGTCAGGTTGGCATTCTTACTGTGTCCCTGCATCGCCTTTGTTGTGTGTTTTGCCGATTTTGATCCAACGGCCAATTGTACCGCCTCATAACCGTCTTTTTCCTTGGTCTTGATCTGCGTTACAATATTCGGCACAGTTTCAACAAGGGTAACAGGAACGATATTTCCGCTTTCGTCGAAAATATTGCTCATCCCTATTTTTCTTCCAATCATACCGCTCATGATATCTATACTCCTGGTAAGAAGTTCCCGCTTAATGCGGATACATTCTACAAATTTTAAATCTCATCCCCGATTATCGGGAGTTCTTATTACGATGTTGCCGTTACTTTAAGTTCAATATCTACGCCCGCTGGCAATTCCAATTTCGATAATGCCTCGACCGTTTTATTCGTCGCATTCAAAATGCAGATCAGACGCTTGTGAATGCGGGTCTCGAACTGTTCACGGGATTTCTTGTCCACATGCGGCGAACGAAGGACCGTATAAATGGTCTTGTCGGTCGGCAATGGAATAGGGCCGCTGATGATCGCCCCGGAACTTTTCGCCGTACGAATTATTTTATCGATCGACTTATCGATCAGATTATGATCGTAGGCTTTGAGTTTAATTCGGATACCTTGTCCAGTCACTGTTGTTTACTCTCTTGATTTATTAACTTAAATTCTTATCGATCTATTTTTACTTCAGGATTTTAGTAACCACGCCGGCTCCAACCGTTCTGCCGCCTTCACGGATAGCAAAACGAAGTCCGTCTTCCATAGCGATAGGCGCGATCAGTTCGATGCCGATCTTCACGTTATCTCCCGGCATGATCATCTCCATACCTTCCGGCAGTTTGATGACTCCCGTCACGTCCGTCGTTCTGAAATAAAACTGCGGACGGTAGCCTTTGAAGAACGGCGTGTGGC
>WBUR01000062.1 GCA_008933615.1 bacterium
CTGTACCCGAGTTAGTTGATTTCGTAAGTGATTCTCTCCGATTTGTAGTTTTTCAAAAAAAAGAGTAAAAAACTCTTATGGAAATCTTTTTTTTATTGACAAAGTACTTTTTAAAGATGTTATGCGAGGTATCACTTAATCACCGCTGAATTTTATTGGTGACCATCTTGCCCAACTTGGCCATCTTCCATCAATCTCATGACTGATAGTTTTTAGACCTTTACCATTGGTTCCGATAACCTGAATTTCAGAGCCATAAAAACCCTGAACGTGTTCAAAAACAATGTATTTACCGTCTCGTGAAACTCGCGGACGATCATTTACTCCGACTTCGGTATAAGTTAATCGCTTTATCCCGCTTCCATCTACATTAATAGTATAAATCTCATCGTTGACCACAAAGGCAAATCCAGATCCATCTGGAAACCAATCAAAATCAATATTTCCAACAACAGTAACATCTTGTTGATTAGAACCGTCAGGATTCATAATGTAAAGGTGGCGTGCATTATCGCGGTTTGTGAAAAAAGCTATTTTATCACCTTTCGGAGACCATTTAGGGTTAAGGTCAAGATCGGGATTGGTCGTTAATCTGGTTTTGCCTGTCATCTGAATTGTCATTTTGTAAATATCTGGTTGGCCATCTTGAGTTGAGACAAAAGCAACAGCTGTATCTAGAGTTGAAAGTGAGGGACTGCTATAATATTGAGAGTCTAATAAAACTATATCATCGCCAGTCAGGGGATTCAATCGACGAAATAGCATCTCATCCCAATAAATTATATTTTGGCCAGTTGGAGAATAATATGGGTACAAATAACCATGGGCTGGATTGTTCGTCAATTGCGAAGTCTCTTTTGTGGCAATATTGTAAAAAAATAACTGGTAATGATTTTCCACACCTCTTCCAAACAGTATTTGTGTGCCATCAGGTGACCATTCTGGGAAATCGCCACTAAAAGTGGGTAACAGGCCATCTCCATTTTGAGTTACTAACGTGATTAATCCATCATCTTCAAATACAATTTGATAATTACTGTCCTTACTTGAATTGCAAGCGATTAAGTTTAATAAAATGAAAAAATACCCCATTTTGAGTATCATTTGTGTTCCTCCAGTGATATCTCGCATAACGCTCGGCGGCGACCCGCAGTAGCTCGCACGCGAGGAATTTATATTTAATTAAGAACATATTCAAACCGTGAGCGAGCTACTGGCGAGCGACGCCCACAATCTCTATCGGGGGTCTAATACTGGCGACGCTGAGCGAACATGTCGTGCGCGTGTTATGCGTCGTCACGTTTCTTTCCAAGATTTAAATATTTAACACCATCTTTAGAAAGTACGATACGACTTCGTGAGCCCGGCTCAATTTTTCCACCAGCTTTTATGTCATTGCGAATCGCTTCAACCTCACGTTCAAAATCTTCTTCAGTTGGGATTTTTTGAGTTATCAAGTCAAATTTGGTTGTAAAATACTTGAGGTAACTATCTGACTCACAGCCGATATATTTGTAGAATCGGGAACAAATATTAAGGTTTAGCTTGTCCACTTCATCGCCCGACGTCTCAATTATCGCATTTGAGTTGGTTTTTCTGTCAAAAATTAAAAGGACACGGCTTGAAATAGGAAAAAGTATCTGGAGGTCACTCGATTTGTATTCAAATGGCTCATTTGTAATCAATACAACAGGTTGATCCGGTAAAACAAATCGTTTATCAGTGTCTCGATTGAGGATAATATGCAATCGCATTTCAAAGCATGAGCTAACAATTTCATCTATTTTTTCAATGCTTTTTAACAACAGATAATCTGGATTGGCTTTTACACGCAATGTTTCATCAGGCTCATCGAAATTGGCATGCTGCATTGCGAACGCTAAAGTATTGAGTCCTCTCATAACAATTAACCTGAGTTGCATCAATCTATTCGGAGTACGCAAATCTGATGCAATACAAAATCTGAGAATATTTGTAAAACCCTCAAGAGAAACTAGAGAACTCATTTCATATTTACCTTTTTCCAATTTCCGAAGTAGACTATTGATAGTATTGGCGGCGGGCGTCTCAAAACGCTCTTCGTAGATATCTTCAACAAGATTCGAGTCTCTTCCTACTTTTGTTTCAATTGTATATAAGTGTTTTCTGACAAACAAATCACGGCTTGATATAAATTTAATTTGTTTAGTAGTGTGGTCATATACATATACTTGTGACGAATTAGGGCTGAATTTCTTACTTAAGAAGTCAGAAATAAAATGATGATGTCGTTTTTTAGTAGACATTTTGTTCAAAGAAATAGTGATGACGCATAACTATTCATATCAACAATTGCGTATATCGATCACATATAAACTAATATACTAAATTGCAAATAACCGCATACTTTTTCATGGTTGACGCAATTGCCGTGTAAAATTATCATATTCGTATTTTATTTTTCATAATTGGAAATTCCCTACGATAGAAAGAGCATTGATAGAGAAAAAAACTACAATCCGCTTTTCTTGACCAGCGCCGACATCTTCAGCACATACGGCGTCAAGACCGGGACTGCCTTTTTCAAAGCGTCATAGACATGCTCTGTGCTGTCGATGGTCATAGTGCCGATGACTTTTTTGAGTTTCGGTTCATCCGGATCGAGCAGCGGAATACTCAGAATCACGCTCAGGCCGCTCTTGACCCTTTTCTGATCCTCGTCGGAGATCCACTGCACATCTTTTCTCAGGTCGGAAATCGCCTCCATCTTCGTATTCCACGCCTTTCCGGAACATCCCTGCCCTTTTGACAAACTGATCTTCACCTCTTCGCTGTCAAATCCGTCCGTATAAGCGATCATTTGCAATTTTGAGGTCTTGGGGCTCATGACGTTGAGACGCAGATGTTTTGCGCCGAGGCTTTTCATCAGAAAGGTTTTGATCTCGCCGAGGAGGGCGTTCATTTCCGACACATCGCCGTTCATCGGATGTCCAAAGATTTGTGGAAGAGATTATTTGAATTTGAATCATTCATGACTGGAATTCCAAGATAGAAAAGAGCAATAGATAGACAGGAAAATCTAAGTTGCCGGCGGTTATTAGTCAATGAATATTATTAAGTATTTTTTAAAAATACAAATCCTCCTAAATCTCCCGTTGCTGAGGCTGTTACAGAATTGCCGAAAATGGCTCCCTGAGCCGCGTCGAAGGGAGCGAAACGATAGCTTGAAAACTGTTTTTATTGATCCAGCGGTCGCTTCGATAAACTCAGCGACCGACAAATTCTCAGGGTCGGCCTCCGGCTGAGAAAATTTCAGCATTTTCATCAAGGCCGTTGAATACAGAATCAGAAATTATTTTCTAGACTAAATCCAGTCGGTATTGATTCGGGCCTTTGAAAAAATGCCGTCAAAAAATCGAAGTAAAAGCCCGTTAAAAACAAAACATGTCCGAGTCCGCCGAAGGCGGGCGAGTTTGTTTTGTTTAGGGCTTGAGCGGAGATTTTAGGCATTTTTTCAACAGCCCTCGTGCTTTTCTTTCCTTCTTTCTTTTGCACGAGCAAAAGAAAGAAGAAGGGATTGGGTATTTTCTTCATTTACGAGTTGTTATGTATTTAAAGACACATATCCGCTTTCTTTTTAAAAAGAAAGCTCCAAAGAAAACTTCGGCTTTGATAAAAATGCCTAAACCCTCATTCGCATTCCCGGTGGCGAAAAACGATTCTCTATCTTCGGGTTCGACCAAACTTGAACGTTTATGAAAGCCGTTTTTCGCTGAGATCATATTGCGAACTCGGGTTTCCTCGGCATTTTTATCGAGGCCGGGAATACAAAGCATGGACCAAGTAAAATATATTGCAACAACCTCTTACAAAGTGAATGAAAACCAAATCCCCCTGCATCACCTCCCTCGACGCGGCTCGGGATGACACTTTGCAAGGGGGACTGAAATCCGGAAGAACTTGATATTACTTGGCGGTCTTACCGCCCATTTTTGTAAAGATACTGTCGATGGGTTCCCAAAGTTCGAGCTTATTACCATCGGGATCCATGATGTGAACCAAATAATAGGATAATGTCCCCGGAGTCATGCAGCCATAAGTCCTGCATCGTGAGGAGCTCAGTTTGTTTTTTTACCTGTCAACACATTCACGCCTTCGGGAAGCGGATTACCTGACGATCTGCGAAAACTCACCACCTGGCCTACGTGCCACAAAGCATCGGAAATGGGGCCGTTGACGAGGTTCCAGAACGGGAAAGATCGGCTTCGATCCGGTCTTTTGAAGATCATGTCAAATTCTTCCAGGTTGGCATCCGGTTTTTTAAGAATCTCGCTGGCAGATTGAATATTCATCAGCGTTTTTTTTCTTAACTCAGCGAACGATAACTTCTCTTCTTCGGTTGAAATGACGGTGGGTTGTTTGCTGACGGCATTCAGCAAAACCGAAGTAAGTCCTTCGATATGCTGCAAGGTTTCGTAGCTTGTTCGCGCCGAATCCGACGGTTTGAAATCCAGATCTTTTTCCGTTAATCCTTCCGTCGCCCAGAAATAGCGGAACCCCAGTCCGTCCACCAGCCGCGCAGCCACGGTGGCAGCCGTATAGGCTTTTGGGGTCTCGGGAATCGTGTAATAATAAGGTTTATCCTGAGCGGAAAGGCCACATGTAAATGCCATTATTGATAGAACAAAAAATGTTTTCATAATGTCCTATTTTTTTGTGCTTGTTCTTTATTATTAAAATATGTGCTTATCGGGTTGGCTCACAAATGGAAGAGAACCCTTCAGTCTGAGCGCAGTCGAAGACTGATTTTACTAAACTTGGTCATGGTTCGACTCCGCTCACCATGACGTATGTGAGTAAACCCGATAAGCACATTAAAATATTTGTTTGTGACATTAGTGGTCAGTTTTGTTGTGCAATTCGATCAATGTCGATTGGGATGCGGCGCAAATTTTTTCAACTCCGTCTTTGACGACGAAAACGTCAGAGCGGCAAACCGTAAGTGTCTTTCCGTATTTGAGAACGTGGGAGCGTCCAATGAGTAATGCCCCGTCTGCGGGTGAAATTAAGTTCAACTTGAATTCAACGGTTAATATGGAAGAGTTCTTGTCCATTAAAGAATAGGCAGCATATCCTGCGGCGTTGTCAGCAACCGTGCCGACAATGCCTGCATGGAAAAATGAATGTTGCTGGGTTATGTTAATATTATACGGAACGTGAATCTCACAAAACCCGGGTTCTGTTTTAATAAGCTTCGCGTTGATCAGGCTCATGAAATTTTGCCGGTCGAAACTCTCTTTGACTCTCGTTGAATAATCCTTGTCTTTTGGTGTATAGATCATTGGTTATGTTCGTTGGGATATTATTTAAAACGATTACAAAAATCGAATCCACGGCGCTCGAGTGTGTCAAAGATCCGCTAAAGGTAAATTCCAGTCAGACCATTGTCAATGACCCATTTAGGGAAGCTGCGGTCAGGCCGTCATAACTTTATATGATGCCGGCACGGTTATTTCAAAATATTTTTTATTTGCTTTTTCAATTCGGGCAAAACTTTTTTCTCGAACCACTCATGCTTCGCCTGCCAAATATTGTTTCGCGGCGATGGATGCGGCAGGACAAAATATTTCGGTAAATACGCTCTAAAATTTTTGACGTTTTCCGTCAATGTGTCTTTTGCAACTTCGCCGAGGTAATAATGCTGTGCATACTGCCCAATAAGTAAAATGAGTTTTGCGTGCGTCATTTTTGCCAATAGTTTTCGATGCCACAAGGGAGCGCATTCCGGCCTGGGAGGCAAGTCACCCGATTTGCCCGTCCCCGGATAACAAAACCCCATCGGCATTAAAGCAATGTTATCCGCATTGTAAAATGAGGCTTTATCCATTCCCAACCAGTTTCGCAGGTTGTCCCCGCTTTTATCGTCCCAGGGAATACCCGTCTTGTGAACAATTCGCCCCGGCGCTTGCCCAATGATGATGATTTTACTTTTTGCAGTTGCGGCGATAATCGGATTAACACCTAATTCCAAATGTTTTTCACACTCCGTACAGTTCCTTATTTTCTCTAATAGTTTTTTCATTGTGCATTGTTACAAATATTTCGTTAAAAATGTTGTGCTAAATGCGGCGAGCGCAATCAGCAAGACACGGCACAGTTTCATGGTTATCTGCTTCGGAAACTTCTTATGCCTTGCAAACAATATGATCCATTCGGATAAACAATTATCCTACCCCGCCTGATATTCTCCAAATACTTTCCTCATCACATCGGCAATTTCACCAAGCGTAGCATAGGATTCCACACAGTCGAGAATGATGGGCAGGAGATTGGCCTCGGTCGTTGAGGCGGATGCGAGTTTTTCAAGATTGGTTTTCACTTTAGCGTTATCGCGTTTTTTTCGTAATGCGGCGATTTTCTGTTTCTGAATACCTTCCATTTTCGTATCAATCGTCATGATATCCGGATGACTTTCGCGATGGGAAACAAAATCATTTACGCCGACGATCATACGCTCCTTTTTTTCAATCGAGCGCTGGTATTGATACGCGGCGGAAGCGATCTCGTTCTGAAAAAAACCGGATTCGATCGCATGAATCGCGCCGCCCATGTCGTCGATCTTCCCGATGTAATCAAAAACTTTTTTCTCGATTTCATCCGTCAGCATTTCCACATAATAACTTCCGGCCATGGGATCGACGGTGTCCGCCGCGCCGCTCTCGTTTGCCACGATCTGCTGTGTGCGCAATGCAATCTCCGCCGAAGCTTCCGTCGGAAGCGCGAGCGCTTCGTCGAATCCGTTGGTATGTAAGCTCTGCGTTCCGCCGAGCGCCGCCGCGAGCGCCTGTATCGTGACGCGGGAAATATTATTATACGGCTGCTGCGCCGTCAGCGTGGACCCGCCGGTTTGGGTGTGAAATCGCAGCGTCATGCTTTTCGGGTTTTTGGCGTGAAACCGTTCTTTCATGATCTTTGCCCAGATACGGCGCGATGCGCGGTATTTTGCGATCTCTTCAAAAAAATTGTTGTGCGCATTAAAGAAAAAGCTGAGGCGGGATGCGAATTGATCCACATCGAGGCCGGAATCCAGCGCCGCCTGCACATACGCGATCGCATTGGAAAACGTAAATGCCAGTTCCTGCACCGCAGTTGAACCGGCTTCGCGGATATGATAACCGCTGATCGAGATCATATTCCATTTTGGTAATTCTTTCGTGCAATATTTGAAAATATCCGTGATGAGACGCATGGAATGCTTCGGCGGATAGATGTACGTCCCGCGCGCGATATATTCTTTCAGGACGTCATTTTGGATCGTGCCGGATAACTTTCGAATATCGGCGCCTTGCTTTTTCGCAACGGCGATGTATAAACATAACAAAATCGCCGCGGTAGAATTAATCGTCATGGACGTGCTGATCTTATCGAGCGGAATGCCGTCGAATAACACTTCCATATCTTCCAACGACGATACGGACACGCCAACCTTGCCCACTTCTCCATCGGCCAGCGTATGATCGCAATCGTATCCGATCTGCGTCGGCAAATCAAAGGCAACGGACAACCCCATCGTTCCCTGCGACAATAAATACTTATACCGTTTATTCGATTCTTCCGCGTTGCCGAATCCGGCGTATTGACGCATGGTCCAAAAACGGCCGCGGTACATGGTTTCCTGCACGCCGCGCGTATACGGATAATGCCCCGGATCGCCTAATTGACTATCGTAATCGAATGGGTAATTTTTCAAATAACGAGGAATTTCGATTCCTGAATCCGTTTGAAATTCTTTTTTCCGTTCCTGCTCTTTTTTTTGTTCGCCCATAACTTCTCCAAATCATCTTTTCTTGTAACCTGACATCAAGACCATGGTCTTTTGAAACTCATGTCTTAGCGGCAGAGTATTACTTTTTCTTTTTGTAAAAATTCTTGATGAACCGCACGGCCTCTTTAGGATCATCGGTGACCTGAAATAATTTCAGGTCATTCGGGTTGATGTTTTTTTCCTTCAGCACGGTGCTTTTCATCCATTCCAGTAATTCGGCCCAATACGCTTTACCGATCAATACTACCGGAAACGGTTTTATTTTTCCGGTTTGAATCAGCGTTAACGCCTCATAAAATTCATCCAGCGTGCCAAATCCGCCGGGCAATACGATAAAACCTTTGGCGTATTTGACAAACATCACTTTTCTCACAAAAAAATAGTTAAACCAGATCTCCATATTCAGGTAGTCGTTTGATTTTGTTTCAAACGGCAGATCGATACTCAATCCGATGGATTTCCCGCCCACCGAAAGCGCGCCTTTATTCGCGGCTTCCATAATACCAGGCCCTCCGCCGGTGATCACCGCATAGCCTGCCTTGCATAGTTCTTTTCCAAGTTCTTCCGCAATCTTATAATTTTCAGATTTTCGATCCGTTCGGGCAGAACCAAAAATAGAGACGGCGGGCCCGACCTTCTCCATAGATTCAAAACCTTCAACAAATTCAGCCATGATTCTGAATAAACGCCAGGGTTCTTCCTTGCGGTATGATTTATCCTGGGATTCGGAGAGATCATCCATGTGACGATGGTTATTTTTTTCCGGCTTAGAACGTTTTTTGATCACAATGTTTCCTGTTTTAAATTTTGCGGTGACACTAATTTTTCAATTTTGTTGTTTTTAATGAGTTGGACGAACTCCTGCATCATTTTGGGGTCCCATAAGCCTTTTTCAGCCTCATCAAACATGATCCGGAACGCCTCTTCTTCCGGTAGTGCTTTTCGATACGGACGATCCGTTGTCAGTGCGTCATAGAGATCGACGGTCATGATCACGCGCGCAGTAACCGGAATATTCTCCTTGGATAATCCGTCCGGATATCCGCTTCCATTCCATCGCTCCTGGTGACTGCGTATGATCGGTAATACATTGTTAAGCGAACGGAGCGGTTTACAAATATTTTCACCTATCACCGGATGTTGTTTGACAAGGGTAAATTCCTCGGATGTTAAAGAACCCGGTTTTCGCAAGATGCGTTCATCAATGGCGATCTTTCCTATGTCGTGCAAAACGCCGCCGCGGCGAACAGCCTTGATTTCATCTTGGGATAAACCGATATGCTCTGCCAACTTGGCTCCGTAATACGATAATCGGTGACAATGCCCTTCAGTATAGGAATCTTTCGCCTCAACGGCCAGCGCGAGACTGAAGATCACCGTTTCCGCATTTTCAAGTTCGTCGGTGTATTGTTTAACGCGCAATAGAGATTTCACGCGCGTCAGCAGTTCAATATGATTGAACGGCTTCACGATAAAATCGTCAACGCCTAATTCGATGCCCTTCATCTTATCGCTAAAATCAGACAACCCGGTCAACATGATAATAGGCGTGAGCCGCGTTCGATCCTGTGATTTGAGGAGATGAGTCACTTCATAACCGTCCATCGAAGGCATCATAGCATCGAGCAGGATCAGATCAGGGTTTCCCGATTCAACCATTTTCAGGGCCTCTTTGCCGTTACGCGCAACGATAGTCTTGTAACCGCTGTCCTGAAGAATTTCCGTTACCAACGTGACGATTTCTTCGCTGTCGTCGACAACCAGTATTTTCGATGCGGTTACTCTTTGGCTTACAGGTTTCATTTATTTTTTGTTTTCTTTTTTTGGTAAAAGGCTTGGGATACGGTGTGAATACCGCCGCGAATATTATAGTCGGTGATGACGGTCATTTCCAAAGGCGAACATGCTTTGACCAGATCGTCCAGTAAACGCACGGTAAGGTGTTCCTGAAAAATTCCAACGTTGCGATAACTGTATAAGTAATATTTAAACGAACGGAGTTCGATAATCTTTTTGTCCGGAACGTATTTCACCGTGATCAACGCATAATCGGGCAGTCCTGACCACGGGCAGACGGCGGTAAATTCCTCCGTCTCAACGGTAACTTCATTGCGCTGGCCCGCATACGCATAGGCAAACGTTTCCAGCAAATCCGGACGAATCGCATCGGTTCCGTCAAAATGGAATTTGAATTCCGGTTTTTTTACAAAATCTTTTACTGTTTTGTTTTTCGGTTTTTTCAAGGACTATCCTTAGTTAATTCAACTCAAATTCAGTTCAAGATACTCTCTACGACTTTTTTTGTATCGCTAAAATCATCAAAATAATAATCCGGCTGATGTTCCTGCAATTCATTCATCTTGTGCCATCCGGTCGCCACCGCAATGGATTTCACATTAAGGCTTTTCCCGCAGAGAACATCATACGGGCTGTCGCCAATTATAACGATATCTTTTTCTTTAAACAACCGTCCTGTATGAGCATAGGCGCGCTCAACGGCAATGGCCGGCAGATCGTTCCGGTTCATCGAATCGCTTCCGAATGCGCCGATCGAACCTTTCCCGTTGAAAAAATAAGAATCAAGGCCGGCGCGTGTCAGTTTAACTCTCGCTCCTTCCGCAACATTGCCCGTCAGGAGTCCCAGCGTGACTTTCGTTTGTTCGTGCAACTGCTTCAGCAGATCCCGGATACCGGTTAGCACCTTAATATCAGCAGGCTGCAAGGTTGCCTGAAGCGTCGTCACGTATTTTTCCAATGCCTCTTGCATACGGTTCTTTACGATCTCTTCGTCAATGGCCGCATTTGTGATAATATCATAAATGATTTGCGTATCGGTTTTACCGGAGAACGGGTAGCGATCAACGTTTCCCGCCGTACCATAAATTGTTTTCATTGCCTCGGTAATGGCGCGGCGCGGCGCTTTTCCGCATAGTATAAGGGTTCCGTCAATATCGAAAAGAACTAATTTTTCTTGAGCCATCTTTTTTTTTACTTTCTATTCATAACTTTCAGCGCATATTGTTTGTGCGTCACGAGGATTTGAATTTCAAGATGAAATGAATCCGTTTCAATATCCCATGCATAGTTTTCATAGTTCTTATTTGTCTTTTCAAGCCGGTCCGGTTCTCCATAATATCTCTCCAAGCGGCTGCGCAGGGTGTCCAGATCGGTTTTCCCGGAAATGTAATTCATTAAAAAAAAGCGATCCTTTTCGTCGAATTCCAGGTAATATTCACGCGTCGTATCTTTGACTACGATAATTTTACCTTGGGTCTCCAGATTGGGAATGCCGGATATCTTTTTCCATGTCGTATCCTTTGATACCAGCGAATCAACAGCCGATGCAGGAGCCCCCCACTTAATCGATTTAAAACCGGTGAGGAACGGAGAACCTTCGACCACTTGTCTCTTTGAACGGCATGCCACAGCAAGGCTTAGTATCGTTATGAATAACACTACCCGTTTCATCTTCTACATTCTAATTTTTGACTCCCGGCATTTTGTTTGACGACAGTATCTCGTCCTTACGCTGCATAAGATAATCGTATGCGGCCTGGTATTCGTTCGGAATAATTCCGTCAAGTATCGCTTCTTCGATCATTTTTTTGAGCATACCGACTTTTTTCCCGGGCGGCAGATCAAACAACGCCATGATCTCATCTCCGCGTATGGGCGGCTGAAAGGCTCTTAGCCTGTCCTTTTCCTCAACTTCTCGGACGCGTTGCAGAACATGCTCAAAATTGGCCAAATGTTTTTTTGCGCGGTCCTTATTACCGGACGTAATATCAGCCCGGCACAATGTGAGCAATTCGTCAATATTTTCACCGCCGTCAAAGATCAGGCGCCGAATTGCGCTGTCCGTCACGGCTTCATCAACAAGCTGGATCGGCCGCATATGCAGTTATACAATTTTCGAAACATATAAATAAAAATCGTTGGGCAATTTGAATTTTTTCCCGATGCCCTTCACCATACGTGACCCCACTTCTTCATGCCCGTAAAAAGTCCAGCCGATGCCTTCAACAAATTTCTTGGTTCTGGGTTTTGCAATATCATGGAACAATGCCGCAAAGCGCAGGCGGATATCTTCCGTCATTTCGGAAATATTGTCCACCACTTTCAGCGTATGTTTGAAAACATCCTTGTGAAGAAATCCCTGTTGCTGCTCTACGCCGTTTAATGCCACTAATTCGGGAAGAATATGCTGCAGCAGCCCGGTGTCGTTAAGCAACTGCAGTCCTGTAGACGGTTTCGGGCCGGCCAGTATTTTCAGAAATTCATCCGTTATGCGTTCCTGCGATATAATGGAGATACGGGA
>WBUR01000063.1 GCA_008933615.1 bacterium
CTCTAAAGCTTCATTGCGCCGCCCAAGAGAAAATAAATAGCGCTGAGTTTTTAGCTCAACGCTATCGGTTCTCACTATAAGAAAGGGGAAATGGGGGGCGACGGTTGTGTGTTACATGCTGCGCGCATTTCTTTTCTGCCGACATAAGGCGCAACTTTATCAATCAGATCTTTCATGCGAACGGGTTTTAGAAGTATTTCATTAATCCCTAATGATTCAACCCGCTCTTTTTGTTTATCTAACAATTCGTTTAAATAACCTGTAATAATAAAAACGGGAACATTTTGCGACAGTTGTCTGATTCTCTCTACGACATCCCACCCTGAAAGACTTGGCATCAATAGGTCAGATATGACTAGACCGATCGGTTCATTTTTGAATATTTTTAGTGCGTCAAGACCGTTATTGGCAATACGAACATCGTAATTTGAAGTCGAAAGCATCATGCTTAGCGTTTGCGCTACCAAATCATCGTCATCAATTAACAAGATAGTACGGCTGGATCTTCGGTGTTCGTTTGATTGTGTCGTGTTTTGATTTGCAGCGTCGTAAGAATTTGATCGCGTCGCTGTATCAAGTCGCTTCATTTAATGCCCACATTTACTGATCACTTGCAATGAAAATTAAGAAAGTTAGTTTATTTTAGTAAGAACCGGATAGAGTGCAGAGAATAGTGTAAACAATAAACGTGCCTTGATTAGGTAAATGTTGTAAGCTTGTTATCTAAGAGTTTAAATAGTGAAGAAGTCAATATTATAGTTCTCAAACAACGCGTGGTGTCAATATATTGACAACACAGTCATATATTGACACCCTGTAGAAACAAAAAAACTTAACTTTAGCTATTTGCTAGTTGGAAATAGAATTTTATCGACTGTGAGGTAGGTGATCGAATGATAAGATGATCTTGCGTTGCGGTAGATTCTTTTTGCTAATTCCAATCCGGTTTGGGTCTTAGCTAATCGAGCGTATAGCGGTTCGACAAATTTCCTTCGGCCGATATTCATCAAAAAATTTTCAAGTTGAGCGTATGCGGGAACATAGTCGTTATCGATCACATGGTTCAGCCAGGCAAATGCAATTTCTGAATTGCCGGATTTTGAAAAAGCAAAAACGCGGTCCAGTTCATCCATCTGTGTCCGGCTCATCTTTTCCGGAAGATTGCGTACAAAATGTATCCACTGGTGAGAGAGCCAGTGACTCGTTTCAAGTTGATCGGCAGCAGTACCGCTTAACCACGCTTTCAGCTGGACATCTACTTTTTGAAATGCATCCGAAGTTATGATGGGACAATTGTCAGGAATACCGCGTTCATATATCCACTGATTTATTTTAAGTTTTTTTGATAAAGTTGCATCATTTTTTATTAATTCCGCATTTACATAATTCACGAATCGCTCCGTTATCATCGGTTTAAAGGCAAATGTGTTAAAATACTTTTTCAAGAAAACATCCCATTTTTCCCGTCCAATATTTTCCTCCATCATGCGGAGAAATAGATAACCTTTTTCATAAATAATTCCGGCCGAAAGATCATCAGGATTTCTTCCGGATAAATCAATATACAGTGGCGTCATCTCCGGACGATCTTTGATTTCCGAAAGCTCATCCTGTAAGTCTTGAAATCCAAGTACGGCTTCCATTTCCGCAAATTCTTTCCCGTACAACTCCTCGTCGATGCGGCGTTCGAAATACATGGTAAAACCTTCATTAAGCCATGCGTCGCCCCATGTTGCATTGGTCACCAGATTGCCGGACCATGAATGGGCTAATTCGTGCGCAATGAGTGATACCAGTGAACGGTCGCCTGCAATGATGGTCGGAGTTGCAAAAGTGAGGCGCGGATTTTCCATTCCTCCGAATGGAAAACTCGGAGGCAGCACTATAATATCATATCGTCCCCAGCGATAGGGGCCGTAAAGTTTTTCAGCAGTTTCCACCATTTTCTCGGTATCGGCAAATTCCAACGCGGTCTTTTCGACCATGGCCGGCTCCGCATATACGCCGCTTCGTTTTCCAAGAGGCCTGAATTCAATATCGCCGACGGCCAGCGCCAACAAATACGATGGGACCGGCTGAGGCATATCGCATTCGTATATTCCGGAGAAATTTTTGACTGTTGTATTTTCTGCGCTCATGACCGCCAAAAGATCGGGAGGGCATTGGATTTTAGCGTGATACGTCATGCGAATACCCGGGCTGTCCTGGCATGGGATCCACGTTCGCGCAAGAATTGGCTGTGATTGTGTGAATAAAAACGGCTTGGTCTTTCCCGCTGTTTGCGACGGTTCAAGCCATTGCAGTGCATCGGCGTCTTTTGTTGTGGAATAATAAATGTTAATCCAATCGGTTTTAGGCGTAATCGTGATCTTCAGCTCGCGTCCCAGATAGGCCGATGAATCACCGAATGTGAAGGGAGTATGAGTTTCTTCCTTGCCGAGCGTAACCTTGTGAATCGCTAATCCGCGCGTATCCAACCGGATCACTTCGGAGCCGTTTTTGTTCTTAATTTGATAACTTGCTTTACCGGTAATTTGTTTGACGTCAAAATCAACTTTGATATCGAGTTCAAGATGCGTCACAACGGCTTCTTCCGGACGAGCATACGAATGCGGGTCTTTGAAGTATTCAACTTCGTCAACCGATTTCTTTTCGCAAGAAACAATCAGTACAAGAACTAAAAAAGCACACACGGGTTTTATTAGTGATGGCATGTGGATATTCTGAGTTTTGATTTTCAAATGATTAAATTGAAAATACTCCCCGTTTCGATCATTCGCAAGGACAATTTGCTGTGAGAAAGCTTGAACTTCACGTGAAATTTTTATATGATAAGGCAGGAAATATTATCATTTTAACCAGTTGAGGAACTATGTTTGACACCAACTACAAATTCACATGCGTCGAAAAATTTTTGAAATATGTGAAGTATGATACGCAATCGGACGATGACGCAACTTGTTTTCCCAGCACGGAAAAACAAAAAATACTGTCCAAAGATCTTGCCATAGAGTTAAAAGCCCTGGGGCTTAGCGATGCGCACATGGATGACAACGGTTATGTCATGGCGACCATTCCTTCCAACACAAAGAAAAACGTGCCGGTCATTGCTTATATTGCCCACGTGGATACATCGCCGGCCGTGACCGGAGAAAATGTGAATCCCATCGTTCACAAAAATTATCAAGGCGGGGATATTCACCTGCCGAAAGACGCTAATCAGGTTATTGAAGTCAAGAATAATCCCGATCTGGAAAAAATGAAGGGGTATGATATTATCACAGCGGACGGCACAACTTTACTGGGCGCGGACAATAAAGCCGGCGTGGCGGAGATCATGGATGCAGTGGGATATTTCTTAAGTCATCCGGAAGTAAAACACGGGGCGATCAAAATTTGTTTTACGCCGGACGAAGAGGTAGGGCGCGGCACAGAAAAAATTGATCTGAAAAAATTAGGCGCTCAGTTCGCCTACACCGTAGACGGGTCCAGCCGCGGCGAAGTGGAGACTGAAACGTTCAGCGCGGATGCGATGACGGTGAAATTTCACGGTAAAAATATTCACCCGGGCTATGCAAAAAATAAAATGGTTAATGCGGTGAAAGTTGGTGCGCGATTCATCGAAAAACTTCCGAAGACAACGCTATCACCGGAAACGACCGAGAAGAAAGAAGGATTTGTTCATCCGACGACGTTTAACGCCAACGAAGAACTTGCTACGGTCAAATTCATCATTCGCGATTTCGTGACGGAAAAGTTAGCCGAAAAAGAAGAGTTGGTGAAGAAACTTGCACAAGAAACAGCGGCGGAATTTCCCGGCGCGCGTTTGGAAGTTGAGATAAAAGAACAATACCGCAATATGAAATACATATTGGATAAATATCCGCAAGTAGGAGACAATGCGATCGAAGCCATGAAACGCCTAAAGATTGAACCGATTCTCAGTCCCATTCGCGGCGGAACCGACGGTTCACGCCTATCCTACATGGGTTTGCCGACACCGAATATATTTGCAGGCGAACATAGTTTCCATTCCAAACTAGAATGGGTTGCCGTTCAGGATATGGAAATGGCCGTTCGTGTGATCGTGGAACTTGCGCAGATATGGGAAGAACGGGCATGAAAGAAGTGGCTGGTCAGCTCTGGATTGTCAGGAAGTAATCTAATAAACTCTAGCAGATAACAAAAAAACCGCCCCGAGATTCTTAGGGCGGTTTTTTATTTCATCACATAATTTGTTTAAACTTATTCCTCTTCCACTTTCCCTCGCATGGAATCCCAATACATATATCCGAGGATGCCGAGGAACATCAGGCCGCCAAGTAATTCTGCAGAATGTGATTCCGCCCATTCGGGGTCGACCCAATTGAAGCCGAGGTAACGTAATATAGCGCTGATCACGCCAAGCAAGGCGCCGCCGGCAATAAATCCGGATGCGATCAATGTTCCGCGTTCACGTCGAGCGGTATTGAGTTTCTCGTCCGAACTCCGCGTGGAAACAAAATGAGCAATAAGTCCGCCGAATACCAACGGGGTATTTAATTCCAATGGAATATACATGCCGAGTGCAAAGGCCAATGCAGGGACGCCGAGCATAGTTAGTACCAGCGCCATAAAAGCCCCGGCAACGTAAAGCATCCAGGGCGCGGCTTGTCCGGTCATTAAAGGTTTGATCACCGCTGCCATAGCATTAGCCTGCGGGGCAACCAGTGCGTTAGGCCCGCTGAAACCGTACGTTTCATTTAATATTAACATGACCCAGCCTACCGTAGCGGCGGAAACCAATACGCCGGCAAATTTCCACGATTCCTGTTTATATGGAGAAGAACCTAACCAATAACCGATTTTTAAGTCAGTAATAAAAGCGCCCGCGCAGGATAACGCCGTACAGACCACGCCGCCGATAATCAGCGCCGAGATCATACCGTTGTCGCCGGTCAAACCAACGGAAACCAACACGAAAGACGAAATGATCAACGTCATTAAAGTCATGCCGGAAACGGGATTTGTTCCCACGATCGCGATCGCATTGGCCGCAACGGTTGTGAATAAGAATGAAATAATCAATACAATAAGAAGCCCGACCATAGCATGCGTTATATTATGAACAACACCGAATTGGAAGAAAATGAAAATCATGACCGCCGTCATGACGATACCGATCGCGATGATGCTCATGGATAGATCTCTCTGCGTTCTCAATCGGCTGTCCATATCTACTTTCTTACCGACGATTTCTTTAAAGCCTAATACGAAAGCCGATTTAATAATCTTGGACGAACGGATAATACCAATAATACCGGCCATGGCGATTCCGCCGATACCGATATGACGAACGTAATTTCTAAAAATCTCCTCTGCCGACATATCGCTAATCAGTTTGGTTACATTCGCGCCGAGCGGCGTCGTAAGGCCGCTGCCAACGTGATATAATGCAGGAATGATCACATACCACGATACAAATGAGCCGGCCGCGATGATGGATGAATATTTTAAACCGATGATATAGCCAAGTCCTGTGACGGCCGCGCCGATATTGACTTTGAATACCAGTTTCATTTTGTCCGCTAATACGTCGCCGTAAGGCAATACGCGCGTAGTAAATACTTCGCTCCACCAGCCGAAAGAGGCGATGATGAAGTCATACAACCCGCCGATGATTCCGCTGAAAACAAGCACTTTGGCCTGATTACCGCCTTTTTCACCTGCGACGAGAACTTCAGTTGTAGCTGTTGCTTCCGGGAATGGAAATTTGCCATGCATTTCCGCTACAAAATATTTTCTGAACGGTATGAGAAATAGGATTCCAAGAAACCCGCCAAAAAGGGACGCGAAAAATACCTGATAGAACTCCACGTTCAATTCAAGTATGTACAAAGCGGGTATCGTAAAAATTGCGCCGGCAACTACGGCACCGGAATTTGCGCCAATGGACTGTATGATCACATTTTCGCCCAGAGCGTTTTTTCTTTTGGCTGCTGCGGACAGACCGACGGCGATGATTGCGATCGGGATGGCTGCTTCAAAAACCTGTCCGATTTTTAATCCTAAATAGGCTGCCGCTGCGGAGAACAGCATCGCCATGAGCAAACCCCAAAAAACGGAACGGAAATTTACCTCCGGGTAGACCTGAAGGGGCGACATGATAGGTTTGTATTCCTCGCCTGGTTTTAGATCGGTATACGCGTTGGTCGGTAATCCTTTGACAGCTTGTGTAGCATGATCACTCATAAACGTTACTCCTTGCTGATTCAGATGGAATGGATTGCATATTTAAAGAAAGGTCATTTGCTGAAAGTGCGGGCGGACCTCACTGATTGGTTCAATTGACCAAAAATATAGAATGGTCAGCAACTATAATCAAGATAAATGATCGGTGAAGAAATTATTCTGAATAATTAATTGGACGCCTTTTTTAAAATTGATTAAATTTGTTATTGGGGGAGTATTTTATACTGCTAAAATAAGGAGATAAACCATGATACAATTAACATTTTTAGGACATTCGGGATGGCTGATTCAAAAGGATGCTTACCATCTCTTAATAGATCCTTTTTTAGAGGGTAATCCCGTTGCAAAACACAAAGCATCGGATGTCAAAGCTGATTTCATCATTATTACTCATGCGCATGGCGATCACTTAGGCGATGCGATCCCTATAGCGAAGAGAACAGGCGCGGTGATAATTTCGAATTTCGAAATTACGCAATACTGTGAAAAAAACGGCACAAAAACACACGGGATGCACATTGGCGGTTCACATGGCTTTGCTTTTGGGAAGATCAAGTTAACGCCTGCGTGGCACGGCTCGTCTTTTCCGGATGGGACGTATGGGGGTACACCGGCCGGTTGCCTGATTACGATGGACGGGAAAACGATTTATCATGCCGGCGACACGGGCCTCTTTATGGATATGCAATTAATCGGCGAGATGAACCCGATCGATCTGGCGCTGCTTCCGATCGGAGATAATTTTACGATGGGAATTTCCGATGCGGTAAAGGCCGTCAGTTTATTAAAGCCTAAGATGGTGATACCTATGCATTATAATACATTCGATATTATCAAAGCCGAGCCTGAAGATTTTATTAGCAGAATTAAGCCGCTTGGCATCAAGGCGCAGGCGCTTAATCCAGGCCAGACGATACAATTGTGAGCTGAATAAAAAACTGCTTGATTGTATTTGTCCATGTCGGTAATTTTGCGGGCAATTTCTATAATCATAATACAGGATACGAAAACATGAAACGAGCATCATTGTTCCTCGCGATTTGTTTTTATATGTTTCAATCTTCCGGCTTATTGTGCCAAACTCAGAATTCGTTGGCCGGTTCTGCAGAAAAACATTTTAAGAATCTGCGTCAATTGACTTATGGCGGCGATAATGCCGAAGCGTATTTCAGTTTCGACGGAAAAAGCCTGACACTGCAAAGCAATAATCCGAAATGGAATCTGCAATGCGACCAAATATTTGTAATGGACATTGATAAGGCCGCAGGCGATAGTTCATACATACCTTCACTGATAAGCACCGGGGAAGGACGTACCACATGTTCCTACTTTTTAAGAGGCGACCAACGAATTATTTACGCGTCAACCCACTTGGGCGGGAAATCTTGTCCGCCTGCGCCGTCGCCGCATCAGGGCGGAAAATACCTGTGGTCAATTTATGACACATACGACATTTTTGTTGCCGACCTAAAAGGCAATATTGTTGCGCAACTCACAAACATGCCCGGATATGACGCGGAGGCAACCGTTTCACCCCAAGGCGACAAAATCGTTTTTACATCGACGCGTTCAGGCGATCTGGAACTGTGGACAATGGATGTTGATGGGAAAAATGTTAAACAAGTTACAAACGAATTGGGTTATGACGGAGGGGCGTTTTTTTCACCTGACGGCAAAAAGCTGGTATTTCGCGCGTCGCGTCCAAAATCGGCAGCAGATGTGAAAGAATACAAGGATTTTCTATCGCAGGGACTAGTTGCTCCTACGCAGATGGAGATTTTTACTTGTAATATAGACGGCTCAGAGATGAAGCAGATTACGCAACTCGGCAAGGCGAACTGGGCGCCTTTTTTTCACCCGTCCGGCCAGAAGATCATCTTTTCATCTAATCATAATGCGCCGCGTGGTTATAATTTTAATTTATTTACGATCAATGTGGACGGCACCGGACTTGAACAGATTACTACTGAAAGCATATTTAACGCGTTCCCAATGTTCTCGCCGAACGGAAAGAAACTTGTGTTTTCATCCAATCGAAATAATAACGGCACACGCGACACAAATCTCTTTATAGCGGATTGGGTGGAATAGGCGATTATCCAACGTAGCCCCCGTCAACGCTGATAACGGCGCCATTGATAAAGGAGGCTTGTTCGGAAGCTAAAAAAAGATATACACGAGCAACATCTTCCGGATTCCCAAGACGGCCTGTTGGTGTTTTTTCAATAATTTTATTCAAAACATTTTCCGGAATCGTTTTCACCATTTCTGTAGCAATAAATCCTGGAGCAACCGCATTCACAGTAATACCCTTGGGTCCTAACTCACGCGCCCAGACTTTGGTCATACCGACCACGCCCGCTTTGCTGGCGACATAATTAGATTGGCCAAAATTACCATAAAGCCCTACGACTGAGGCTGTATTGATTATCCGTCCAAATTTCTTTTCGATCATGAGGGGCGCAACGGATTTCGTACAATTAAACACGCCGGTTAAATTTACATCCAAAACATCTTGCCACTGCCGTGTACTCATTTTTAACAGGGAAGCGTCACGCGTGACACCGGCATTATTGATCAGAACGTCAATTTTTCCAAATTTTTCAATTGCAATGTTTGCCGCGTTTTGGACGGAGTCGCTGTTGCGTACATCTACGTTGTATGAATGGATTTCATCAGATACTTTTTCTGTTTTTAAATCCCACACGATTACGGTAGCGTTTTCAGCTCCAAATATTTTTGCGCTCACGCGGCCAATGCCGCTCGCCCCGCCGGTAATAACAACAACTTTGTCCTTTAAAAAACCCATTGGCGGTAATCTGAGGTATTAGTGGGTTGAACTTTTTTCTAATGGGACGGCGCACTGAAGCTTGTCAGCTTCTTCATTCACAGGCAGTGGATATTTCCCGCTGAAACAGGCTGTGCAATAATTGTGTTCGCCGTTAGGTACGGACGCCATTAAGCCCTCTATGGTAAGATATTCTAAACTGTCGGCGCCGATATTCTCGCAGATCTCTTCCTTCGTCATTTTGTTGGCGATCAATTCTTCTTTGGTCGGAAAATCCATGCCGTAATAACACGGCGATTTGACGGGAGGGGAGCTGATCCGCACATGAACTTCTTTAGCTCCGGCTTTGCGGATCATGGCGATCAAGGGTTTTAGGGTTGTACCTCGAACGATGGAGTCATCGATAACGACTACGCGCCGGTCTTTCAATACGCCTTCGACGACGTTGAACTTGACCTTTACTTTCAGATCGCGCATGGACTGTACCGGATGAATAAACGTTCTTCCCACGTAATGATTTCGGATCAGGCCTAATTCAAACTTGATACCGGTTCGCCGTGAATAACCGACGGCCGCAGTGTTGCTCGAATCGGGAACGCTGATGACAATATCCGCCTCGACAGGAAATTCCTCTGCCAAATGTTTGCCTAATTTTCGCCGGGCCTTGTCTACATTATCGCCAAAGATCTTGCTGTCCGGTCGGGAGAAATAGACAAATTCAAATATACAATGCGCCGGCTGCCTCGGCTCACTAAATAACATCTCGCAACGCATGCCCGATTCATCTACAACAATAAATTCTCCCGGCTTGACGTCACGAATATATTCCGCGTCAATGATGTCGAGTGCGCATGACTCGCTGGCTACGACAGTTGCGTCGCCTAATTTGCCAAGGCACAATGGGCGAATTCCATTAGGATCTCGCGCCGCGATAAATTTATCCTTGGTTAACAACACAAGCGAATAAGCGCCCTTGATCTGCGTTAAAGCGTATTTCAATTGATCTTCGATTTTTTTTAACCCGGAATGGGCGGCGAGATGGAGAATAACTTCGGTGTCGCTGTTGGATTGAAATATGGCTCCCTGATCCTGTAATTCGTTTCGTAATTGAAAATAGTTGATCAGATTTCCGTTGTGGCCTGCGGCAATTTCACCGGTATTGATAATAGCCGTAATCGGTTGCGCGTTTTGCAGATAGCTTCCGCCGGTCGTGGAATAACGGTTATGTCCGATTGCAGAAATACCCGGTAATTTTTCAAACAGCTTTGTGTCCGCAAACACATCGCCGACCAGACCCATACCAACGTGTCGATGGAGATAATTACCATCTGCCGAAACAATGCCTGTGGATTCCTGACCGCGGTGTTGTAATGAATAGAGTCCGAGATAGGTCAACTTGGCGGCTTCAGGATGGCCGTAAATTCCGAATATTCCGCACTCTTCTTTAATATCTTCCGACATAAATGTTTTATTATAGTGATATCACGTACGGCAAAATTATTTCATCTAAATGCGCCGCAATGTAGTTAAAAATAATGAATGCATCAAATTTATTTTGATCTTATAAATCGCCATTATTTTTTTTGTTTATCCTCCGCCTTAAATACGTTACATTGCTCAGAAAGCAAACCAGAGAGGTGCTGCATGAAGGTTCTCATCATTGACGATCATGACATGAACGTCACGCTTTTAAAAAATCTGATGATGGCTAAAGTTCCTGACTGCGAAACCATCTGCCATACCGAATCGGCTGAGGCACTCGTCTGGTGTGAGGAAAATGATCCCGACCTTGTTCTTGTCGATTACATGATGCCGAGTCCCAACGGTCTGGAATTTATCGAGCGTTTTCGCAAATTAGCGGGGAAGGGGGACATACCCGTTGTAATGATCACGGCAGTCAACGAAAAAGATATTCGCCTGAAAGCGATCGAGTTCGGAGCCAACGATTTTATTAACAAACCGATCGACACGGCGGAACTAACGGCGCGCGTGAAGAACATGCTTGCTCTGCGAAAAAGTCAAAAGGCATTGGCCAATCGCGCCGAATGGCTTGCGGAAGAAGTTCGGAAAGCTACCCATGAAATCGTCGAGCGTGAACGCGAAGTTATTCTCAGGTTGACACGTGCGGCTGAATACCGCGATCCTGAGACCGGTATGCACATTGTTCGGATGGCTCAGTATTGCAAATTGATCGCTAAAGCCATCGGACTTTCGGGGGACGAGCAGGATCTTATCCTTGACGCATCGCCGATGCATGACATAGGAAAGGTGGGCATAGCCGATTTTATTTTATTAAAGGGAGAGCATCTCAGCAATGATGAATTTGAGTCTATGAAGAAGCATACGATAATGGGTTATGAAATTCTGCAGGGAAGCAAATCCAAGCTTCTCCAAATGGCGGAGCGCATCGCATTATATCATCATGAAAAATTTGACGGCACCGGTTACCCGTAC